>JASHYG010000368.1 GCA_030043215.1 Gammaproteobacteria bacterium | reverse complement strand
GTGCCGCTCATCGACACCTCGCCCGCCCCCGCGTGCGCGGTGAGGCTCGCGATGCGGAGGATCCCCTGGCCGCCGGTGAGCCGCGCGCTGATATCGTCGAAGTGCACGCCCTGCGCGTAGTCGCGGATGTCGCCGCGGGCGAGCTCGATGCTGCCGCCGATCTCGGGCGCCTGGGCAGGGCCCGTCACCGTGGCATTGACCGTGAAGGTGCCCGCGGCGCGCTCGCCGTGTGCCTCGAGCAGCGGATTGGCGAGGGCGGCGTCGAGCTTTCCGGAAAGCTCGAGGCTCAGCGTGCCCGCGGCGGTGAGCGGCGCCTGCCCCGTCAGCTTGAGCTGCGATGCGCGGCCGGCAGTGAGCTGCGCATCGACCTGCGCCGCGGTTCCCCCGAGCTGCGCGCTGCTCCTCAGGTTGAGCGCCGGCAGGTCCCGCGCGGTGCTGTTCGCCATCCGTAATCCACTCACCTCGAGCGTTGCGTGTCCCTTGGGAGCCGACAGCGTGCCCGTGAGCCGCGCCTCGGCGGTGAGCGTGCCCTGTGCGAGCAGATCCGGAGCGAAGGCATCGACCAGCGCGGCATCGACGCGGCTCACGGACGCTCTGAGGTTGAGCGCCGGGGAGATCTCTCCTTCGGCCGACAGAATCGCGTGCTGCACTCCGAGCTTGAGCCCGCTCACCCGCAGCCCATCCCTGAATGCGACGCGTGTGGGCGAGAGCAGCCGCAGGGTGGCGCCGCGATAGCCGGCCTCGACCTTCTCGAGCGTGAGCACGCGGCTCACGATGCCCAGTCGCGCGGCGGCGTCGAGGGTCGCCGGCGAGCCGCGCACATCCGGAGATTGCACCGCGAGAGTGAGCGGCAGGGCATCAATGGGTCCGGAGCCGGTGAGCAGGGCGTTGGCCACGACGCCCGAGTCTCCGACGTTGTGCGCTTCCACCCGCAGCTGCGCGTGCGTGCGGCCCGTATCGGGGCTCAGCGTCACGCTTCCTGCGACGCTGCCCTCGAACGGCTTTCCGATGAGCGGCTGCAGATCGGCCAGGCGGCCGATGTCGAGGTTGAGGCTCCCGCGGCCCTGCGCCAGGTCGGTGCCCGTCGTCACGTTCGCGTCGAGGTGCACGCTCTTCCAGTCAGTGCGCTGCACGACGAGATGGAACAGGCCGTTACGGCCGCGCTCCACGGAGGCCTGCAGGTCGAGCGGGGCGCCGCCAAAGCTGCCTTGCGCCTGCAGCGAGCCGGTGAGGGCGGACGGAAGGCCGCGCAGCTGGAGGCTCGCATCGAGAGCGCCCTGCGGAGAGCCTCGAACGGACAGAGTCGACGACGCCTGGACTTGCGCGGCGAGCGCGCGGATCGGCCCGGACAGCTCACCGGAGAGATGGAGTGTGCCGCTCAGCGCGGGCGAGACTGCCGCGAGAGCGGGCACGGAGAGATTCCAGCGCGCGCGCAGCGACGGCAAGCCGCTCTGCGATCCCGCTGCGGCGGGCGTGTCTGCGGCCGCCAGCTCGGCAGCCCCGTTTCCCGAGAAGGAGAGAGCTTCTCCGGTGAGGAGCAGCCGCTCCACCTCGACGGATCGATCCGTCCAGCTGCCCGAGAGCTGCAGCCGCAGGGCCTTCCCGAGCAGACTCGCGAGCGCGGGCGGCGCGCGCAGGCCGGCGGTTGTCGCATCGATATCGAGCCGGGCGCCCGCCGCGGTCTCCGCGAGCTTCCCGCTTGCGGCGAGGCTGCCCGAGACGCCCTTCAGTCCGCGAGATGCCGATGTCCCGCCCGCGAGCGCCGTGAAAGGGGCGACATCGGGTATGCGCACGTCGAAGGTCACGCTTCGCTCGCCGGTGGTGACGGCTCGCGCCCGCAGCGAGACCAGGCGCTGGCTCGCCACGATCTCGATCGGATGCGTGGGCTCATCCAGATGCAGCGTGGCATCGAGCTGGATCGGAGCGCCGGCGAGCAGCCGCGGCGCAGGGCCGGGCAGCACGAGCCCGCTCGCCGACGCACGAAGCGTGAGCGCTCCACCCGCGGCCCCGAGGCTCGCGTCGAGCATGCCGAGCCCCACGTGCCCTGGGATCTCGAGCCCATCGATCAGCAGGTGCGCACTCGATTGAGGGCCCGTGAGCGGTCCGTGCCAGCTTCCTTGCAGGCTGACGCTCCGCCACGAGAGATCGGGACGAGGCGCGATCGCCGCGGAGTCGAGCGAGTAGTCGAGCTCGGCCGAGCGGTGCTCCAGATCAACGGTCCCCTGCGCACTCGCGCTGAGACTGCCCACGTGTCCGCGAAGCTCGATGCGCTCCGCCGTCCGAGGCCCCTCGAGGCTCGCGGTCACATCGAGCGCGCCGAGCCCCGGCAGCTGGACCAGGTGCTCGAGCGGCCCGCTCGCGGGCTCCTCGAGCCGCAGCGTCGCGTCCATCCGGGAGCGGTCGAAGTGCAAGGCGAGCTCGTAGTCGCCGTTGCCGTCGGTGCGGTGCGCCGTAACGCTGCCGGTCATATCCTCCACGGATCTCAGATGCGCGCTGCCCCGCACCGCGAGCGAGGCGCGCGTGCCCACGAGCGCCGGCTCGAGCACCAGGGTGTCGAAGCTGAACTGCGCCACGTCGATGCGCGGCATCTTCACGGCGCCTCCGGAGGAGGGCGAAGGATTCGTCACCGGAAGCCGCGCCATGTCGAGACGGGCGACGTGGAGGCTCGCGGCCTGCACGTGCCAGGCGGCGAAGCGCAGCGGCGACCAGCGCAGCGAGATGCCTTGCGCGGTGAGCCAGACGCCGCGGTCGTCGCTCAGCGCCAGCTCTTCCGCCTCGACGGCGGAGGGCAGGGAGCCCGAGAGTCCCGAGATTCGCACGTGCCCGCCCGTGAGCCTCGCCGTCAATTGCTCGATGAGGCTGCAGCCGCCAGCCGTGTTGGCCGCGATGAGGATGCCGCCCGCTGCCACGAGAATCAGCGCCACGAGAGTGGCGACGGTCCAGGCGGCTCTCCGTACGGCGCGGCGCATCAGAAAGCCTGCCCGAGGCCGACGTAGACCTCGAACCGATCGTCATCCTCGCGCCGGACTGTCGGCATGGCGAAGTCGAGACGGATGGCGCCGATCGGCGTGTAGTAACGGATCCCCGTGCCGATGCCGACGCACGATGAGTCGCTGTGCTTCTCGGTCGAAGCCGCGGTCGGCGTCGGGGGAACGGTCTGCGTGGAGTAGCAGTGCCGCGTGAGGGTGAAGGGGTTCAATCCCTCGCCCACGCCGCCTCCGTCGGCGAAGAGCACCGCGCCGAAGCTCTCTCCGATGCGCTGCCGCAGCTCGAGATTGACGGCGTTCATGCTCGTGCCGCCGACTGGATTGTAGTCGTTCACGAACTGCGGGCCGACGGCCTGATAGCGGTAGCCGCGGACCGTCCCGCTGCCGCCCGCGTAGAAGCGCTGGTCCGGCGGCAGGCTGAACTCGCCCGCGCCGAGCGCAACGCCGGCCATCGCGCGCATCGCGAACACGGTGCGTCCCGGCGCCTTGCCGAGCAGCTCGCTCAGATCGAAGTAGTGGGCGAGGTTCGCCTGCGTGATGGTGAACGTTGCGTTCGGCTGGATGCCCTCGCCGAGCGACCGCGTCGGGGTGAGGTTGAGCGCGCCCCGCGTGCCGTGGGTCGGATCGGTGAGGGGCGAGGAGAGGTCCGTCGAGTCGTAAAGGATGCTGAACGGCAGGGACACGAGGGTGTAGTAGAACGTGGCCCCCTCCTGGATGTCCGTCTCGTGCTCTCCGGAGATCCCGGCGTTGACGGTCCAGACGCTCGAGAGCTTGCGGCTCAAGGTCACACCTGCGCTCGCGGCCGTCTGATCGTAGGCTTGCAGGTCCTGCTTCAATCCGCTCAGCGCGAACTGCAGCGACTGGTCGCGGGCGCCGAAGTCCGGGAGGATGTACTTGGCGGTCGTATCGTAGCCGACGCCCGTCGTGGCGGTGCCTCCGAGATTGATCATGGTCGCCGTCAGGTCGAGCTCCTCGGCATTGCCGAAGACGTTGTGGTTGCCCCACGTGACGCCGCCGCTGCCGCCGAGATCGCTCGAGTAGCCGCCGGTGAGAGCGACGGTGTGGCGCGCTCGCTCGGTCATCCTGAAGGTGATGGGCACTCGTCCCAGATTGTCGGGGGCGCTCGCGAGCTCGATGCTGACCGTCGAGAACACGCCGAGGCCCAGCAGGTCCTCGCGGGCTTTCTCCACCTTCGCCGCATCGTAGGGGTCGCCGACGTGCAGCAGGAGCCGCCGCCGCACGACGGACTCGTGCACGCGCCGGAGCCCCTCGAAGCGGATCTCGCCCACCCTCACCAGCGGGCCGGTCGTCACCTGGAAGGTCAAGTTGAGCACTTGCTTCTGCGGATCCTCGTAGGCGACCGGAGCGGCGACCTTCGCAAAGGCATAGCCGCGGTCCTGCAGAGCCGTCTGCAGCCGGGTGCCGCCATCCAGCACGTCGGATGCCACGGCCGGCGCGCCGGACGACAGGCCGAGCTGGTCTTGCATGCCGGCAGGCAACGCGCCCTCGACGTCGATGCGGCCGAGACGGAAGAGCGGCCCAGGAGTGACCGCGATCTTGATGTGCGCGTCGGTGCCCTTGGGCAGCGCCCTCAACGTATTACCCAGGTCCGGCGCATCGAGCCCGAGGCCGTTGATCGTGACCACCACGGAGCCTGCGTAGTAGCCGAAGCTCTGGAGGACGGTCATCAGGCGGTCCACATCGCCCCTCGCGCGGGCGATGAGGCCGAAGGGGTTGACCGGAGCGGACGTGCGCAGCGCTTGCAGCTGCGATGTGGCCTTCACCGTCGAGTCGAGGTCGCTCAGCCCGGTCGAGACGAGCTGGACTCGGTACGGCTGGGGGTCGGCGGCACGTGCGTGCGGGACGCCGCCGAGAATTGCGCACGCGAGCAGGGCCCCGACGCCTCGAAGGCTTCGCTCACCGGCCGGAGTCATTCGGCATCCTGGGTTCGAGGCGTATGCCGATTGGCGGCCATGATGCAAGAGCGTCGCAAGGGATGACCCTTCCAGGTTCAGCTTGAAATGCTGCCACAGCAGCCTCTCCTTGGCGATTGCTGCCTCGGGGGGCCCCTTGTGGTAAAACGAGCCTCCAGCTTGGGCGGCTCGTCCGCCGGGTCATCTCGTCGCCGGGGGGCGTGCCGTGCACAAGGTCAGTCGAGGCCAAATCATTGCAACGTCGATCGCGCTCGCTTCGTTGACGCTTGCGTGGCGCGCGGCGCCCGCGCAGGAGGATCCGACGGGCAACTGGGCCCCCATCTTCCACGAGGACATGCCGGAGCGCGTGGCCGGAGCGGAGATCGGCGACTACATGGGGCTGCCCATCAACGCTGCGGCGCTCCTGCGGGTGGAGAGCTGGAGCGCGGAGCTGATCGAGCTGCCGGAGAACCAGTGCAGGGAGCACGGGGCGGATTACGGCTGGCGCGGCCCGTCGGATCTCAGGATCTGGATCGACGTGGACCGAGCCACGCAGAAGGTCATCGCGTATCACACCCACCTCTCGGCGTACGGTGCGGAGCAGACGATCTGGATGGACGGCAGGGCGGACCCTCCTCCCTATGCGCGCCACACCTGGCAGGGCTTCTCGACGGGTCACTGGGAGGGAGACACGCTCGTCATCCGCACGACGCACCTCAAGGAGAACTGGTTCGGCCTGAACGGCGTGCCGCGGAGCGATCTCGCCACCGCGAGCGCCCACCTCATGAGACATGGCGACTACCTCACCGTCGCCGTGATCACCTACGACCCGGTGTACCTGACCGAGCCCTTCATCCGGACGACCGACTTCCACTACGACCCCCAGGAGCAGATGGCGCCGTGGCCCTGCGAGTCGGTGGATGAGGTGGATCGCCCGCCGGGCGTCGTGCCGGCCTACCTGCCGGGCCAGAATCCCTATCTCACCGAGTTTGCGGCCCGCTACGGCGTGCCTCCGCAGGCGGCCCTCGGCGGCGCGGAGACCATGTATCCCGAGTACATGGAGAAGCTCAAGACCATGAAGACGCTGCCGCGCCTGCCCAGGCGCTTGCCGGCGCGGTGACGGCCATGCCCTCCCAACGGTCTCTCACGCGGATCCTGGCGGCGGCTGGCGCCGCGCTGCTCGCGGCGACGGCGGTCGCGCAGGCGCCTCGAACCGGCGCGCGCCGGTTCCAGCGCGGCACACCCGCAACATTCACAGCGGCTCAGGCCGCGCAGGGAAGGACAGCGTATGCGACGACCTGCGCGAGCTGCCACGGCCAGAATCTGAGCGGCAGCGAGTTCGCGGGCGCACTCAATGGCAACCGCTTCAGCCAGGACTGGAGCGGCAAGACCGTGGAGACGCTCTTCACCTACGTGCGCACCCGCATGCCCCCGTCGAAGCCGGGCTCCCTCTCACCGGAGAAGGTTGCGCAGCTCGTTGCGTACCTCGTGCAGGTGAACGGAGTCCAGGCGGGGAGCACGAGCCTGCCCGTGGACCCCGTGCGGCTCGCGGCGTTGAGGATTCCCTACAGCCCGGTCGCGCCCTCGCCGCCGTTCATGCCCCTCTCTCCGCTCGCGCCGCCGATGCCGCCCGTCGTGCTGGCGAATCCGCTCGACCACATCACTCCGGTCACCGACGCGCTGCTCGACAATCCGCCGCCGGGTGAGTGGCTCCTCTGGCGCCGCACGTACGACGATCACGGCTTCAGCCCTCTCACGGAGGTCACCCGGCGCAATGTGGGCGAGCTGCGCGTCGCCTGGACCTGGTCCATCCCGCCCGGCCCGAACGAGACGACGCCGCTCGAGCACGACGGAGTCCTCTTCATCGGCAGCTATGGCGACACGGTGCAAGCCCTCGATGCGGCGACCGGCAACCTGCTCTGGCAGTACTCGCGCCGCATGCCGAGCGATGCGCGCCTGTCGGTGAAGCGGAACTTCGCGATCTATCGCGACAGGCTGATCGTGCCGACCTCGGACGACCACGTCGTCGCGCTCGATGTGCGGACGGGAACCGTGATCTGGGACACTCCCGTCGCCGACTACACGAAGAGCTGGCAAGTTACCGGCGGGCCGCTCGTCGCTCAGGGTGTGGTGATGCAAGGCATCGCGGGGCAGTCCCCGGGGGGCGCCTGGATTGCGGGGCTCGACTTCAAGACCGGACGCGAGCTGTGGCAATTCCATACGATCGCCCGTCCCGGCGAGCCGGGCGGCAACAGCTGGAACGGGCTGCCGCTCGAGCAGCGCAGCGGCGCGTCGGTCTGGACGGCGGGAAGCTACGAGCCGCGGCTGCATCTCGCCTACTTCGGCGTGGGACAGACCTACGACACCGGTCCGCTGCTGCATCCGGTCGACAAGCCCGGCATCACCAACGACGGGCTGTACACCGACTCCACCCTCGCGATCGACCCGGCCACGGGCCGGCTCGTCTGGCATTTCCAGCACGTGCACAACGACCAGTGGGACCTCGACTGGGCCTTCGAGCAGCAGCTGATCGATCTGCCCGTGCAGGGAGCGACGCGCAGGGTCGTCGTCACTTCCGGCAAGATGGGCATCTACGAGGCCATGGATGCCGCGACCGGCCGGTACCTGTTCTCGAAGGACCTCGGCATCCAGAACGTCGTCACCTCGATCGATCCGCGCACCGGCGAGAAGACCATCAATGAGGAGGTCGTGGTGGGCGACGGCAAGCCGCACACGATCTGCCCGCATCCGGGCGGCGGCCGGAACTGGATCGCCGGGTCCTACGACGGAGCCTCGAAGGTGGTCTACGTTCCGATGGTCGAGTCCTGCATGGATCTCATTCCGGCGCCGGCTGGCGAGCGAGGCAATCTGAGCTCCGGCGTCAACTGGTACATCCGCGCGCGGGCCGACAGCGACGGCAAGTTCGGCCGTGTCGAGGCTCTCGACCTTGCGACTCGCAAGCCTGTTTGGATCGAGCGGCAGCGCGCGCCCGAGACCACCTGCACGCTCGCGACGGCCGGCGGCGTGGTCTTTGCCGGCGCGCTCGACCGGTATCTCAAGGCATACGATGCCGCGACAGGCCAGACGCTCTGGCAGATCCGCCTCGATGACGTTCCGGGCGCCTGTCCCATCTCCTACAGCGTCAACGGTAGGCAGTACATCGCGGTGGTCGTGAGCCGCGGCGGCTCGGAGGCGGCAACGTTCGACGTGCTCGTTCCGGAGATCCAGAATCCCCCGCGGGACGGGGCGACGATCTGGGTGTTCGAGCTCCCGCAGCCGCAGTGAGGGAGTCTGGCCGCGCGAGCGGCCGGCGCCCGCGGCTCAGCGTTCGGAGCTCAGTGTCCGGAGCTCGTGTCGATGGGCGCGCAGTTGGTGCGGCCCGACATCAGGCAATCCTCGAGCCGTGACTCCCGGCTGAGCACGTGCTGCAGCAGCAGTCCGCCGACGATCAGCAGCAGGATGACGAGCAGCCCGATCACGGCGCCCCGGCGCGAATCGGGGGGCCCACCTTTCGGCGGATCCGGGCCGCTCATGCTGGCCGCGCGCAAAGAGCGTGACCCCCGGCTGCCTTGACGAGGTCACAGGGGCCGAGGCGCTCGCGCGCCTGAGGGGCTCTCGGTAGAGCCGCGCTCAGTAGCGGCGCGGTCCGCCGCGGTTCCCGCCGCCGGAGCGCTCGCGATCCTGCGCCTCGTTCACCTTGAGGGGACGGCCCTGGAAGTCCGCGCCGTTCAGCGCTTGCATGGCGCGCGCGGCATCCGCGCTCGACATTTCCACGAAGCCGAAGCCGCGCGGGCGGCCGGTATCGCGGTCGCTGATCAGGGAGACCTTCTCGACGGTTCCATGCTGTGAGAAGAGGGCACGCACGGCCTCATCGGTCGCGCTGAACGGGAGATTCCCGACATAGAGCTTGGTCACTGCAGAGTACTCACGACAGAAGCGGAAAGACACCGGCAGGGGAGTCCTGCCACCTTCGGTTCGCGGACTTTGCGAGAGTGGCGGACATTGGCCTCGGGCGAGCGCCGGAGCTGCTCGGCGGGGTCAAGACAGACAAGCCGAAAGGTTACGAGCCGGCGGTGAGCCTACCGCAATTCCCCGGCCGCTGCCGAAGTTTCGCGCGGGCGGGAGCCGCCGGGCGGTGAGGAGGTGGCTCACCCCCGGCTGCGGTTGCGCCAGGCGCGCAAAAGGCGCAAGTTCGGCCGGAGCGCGTCCGGAGGAGGGGAAATGAATCTCAGCTTGACCGACGCTTTCGGCAGGTTCGGCGCGAAGCCGGCGAACCGGGCGCGCGGATCCTCCGCGATCGCCGATGATGGCGCCATGGTGCTCAACTGCTCGCAGGCGCGCTTCAGGCACCCCGAGCAGGGAGTGCTGCGTTACGAGGACACCGTATCGAAGGAGGGGGAACCCGCCGGCTCGAAGGATGCGGAGCTTCTCGCCCGCAACCTCACGCTCGCGTTGAGCGGCTCGCTGCCCATCCGGATGATCGTGTGCTCGCTCGTGGATGGAGCGGGTGGCGCCGCCGTGCAGCGGTTCAACGTGAGGCCCGATCTGGTCGGCAAGGTCGTGGACTTCGACGGCGACCGCTTCGTCGTCGACTTCAGGCGGCGGGAGGAGCTGCGCGTCAACAATTCAGGCCGCCGCAAGTAGATCGCCTGCGAGCCGCCGCAACTAGCCGGCCTGCTGGCGGCCTCCGCCGCTCCTTCTTCTCTATAGAGCCCGCGCGAACCGCTCGAGTATCCCGAGCGAGTAGTGCCGCGCCACCTCGCGGATGAACCGCGGAAAGTCGTGCACCGAGTTCTCGTCGGCGGAGTCGGAGAGCGTGCGCACCACGCCGAACGGAACGCCGTACTCCTCGCAGACCTGCGCGACGGCCGCGCCCTCCATCTCGACGCAGGCGACGAGCGGCAGCCGGCCCCGCAACTCCTCGACCTCCAGGGTGCTCGCGAAGAACTTGTCGCCGCTCGCGATGATGCCCGGGACGACCCGCGGCGAGCGGATCCGGAACCACGAGAGCTCGCTCGCCGCGACGAGCGAGTGGAGGTCCGCGCGCACGAACTCCTGCGCGGCGCGCGTGAGGCGATCGAGGATCTGCGGGTCGGGCTCGAGGAGCGATTTGCCGAGCAGCGGCACCTCGTACCGCGGAAAGATCGGACTCGGGTCGAGGTCATGCTGCAGGAGCCCCGTCCCAATCACCACATCTCCGATCGACAATCCATGCTGCACGCCGCCCGCCACGCCGCTCAGCACCAGCTGGCTCACGGGGAAGGACGATACGAGCTGCGTCACGGTGGCCGCGGCGGCCACTTTTCCCCAGCGCGAGAACACGGCGACCGCCTCCACGCCGTGGAACGATCCTGCGTGAAACGTCCGCCGGCCGAGCTCACGAGTCGTCGCATGCGCGAGCGACTCGACGACGAGCGAGATCTCCTCCTGCATGGCGCCGACGATCGCGAGCACGAGAACCCCTCGACAGTTTCGTATTGCAGTGCGATGGTACAATCGATTTCATGAAAAATCTGATCGGGCTCATCGTGGTGCTCGCGCTCGCCGCGGGCATCGCTTGGTATGTGGCCGGCCGGGAGCCGGGACCTCTCATCCGCATCACCTCGCCGCAGGCCGTCATCGGCGGCTCCGGCACGCTCTCCGTGGAGATCGATACCCCCGCCGGCAAGCTGCAGAGCCTCGACGTGGTGCTCGAGCAGGACACGGCTCGCATCCCGGTCTTCAGCCTCGAGCGGGGCGGCGGCCCACAGGGCGGCAGCTCTGCAAGCGGCGGCGCCTCACAGCTCGTGAGCCAGGGCGCCGGCCATCTCCTGCTCACCGCGCCGATCGGCAAGCAGCAGCTCCCCCAGCTCGAGCAGGGCAAGGCGCAGATCGTCGTCACGGCGTCTCGTGCGGTGCTCTTCGGATACCGCCGGGTGGAGTCCGCCGCCAGCCGGGATTTCATGGTGGATCTCACGCCGCCGATCATCTCCGTCGTCTCGACGGACCACTACATCAACCAGGGCGGCTCCGAGATGGTGGTCTACCATGTCTCGCCGGCGAACGTCGCCTCGGGCGTGCAGGTGGGGAGCGACGAGTATCCCGGCTACCCGGCATCGGGCGCGCACATCGTCACTCAGGATCCGGGCCTGCGCGTCGCGTTCTTCGCGCTGCTGTGGGACCAGGACCCGAGCACGCCCATCCGGCTCTACGCGCGCGACGCCGCGGGTAACGAGGCGCACGCGACCTTCGATTATCGGGTGTTCCCGAAGACCTTCCGCGAGAGCCGCATCAACATCAGCGATAGCTTCCTGCAAAAGGTGGTGCCCCCCATCTTGCAGAACAATCCCGGCTTCAAGGTGGCGGACCCCTCGAACCTGCTCGCGGCGTTCCTGCGCATCAACGGCGACCTGCGCCGCGAGGACGCTGCGGAGATCACCGCCCTGGCGCGCGGCACCTCGCCCGAGATCCTCTGGCAGGGCCCCTTCAGACAGCTCGTCGACTCGGCCGTCGAGGCCGGCTTCGCCGACCAGCGCACGTACGTGCACGACGGCCAGGTGATCGACCACCAGGTGCACCTGGGATATGACCTCGCCTCGTTCGCCGGCGCGCCGGTGCACGCCGCCAATCGCGGCCGCGTGGCATACGCCGGATGGCTCGATATCTACGGCAACTGCGTCATCATCGATCACGGCATGGGCCTACAGTCGCTCTACGGCCACATGGCGTCGGTGGAAGTGAAAGTAGGGCAGATGGTGGACAAGGGCACCGAGATCGGCCGCGAGGGCGAGACCGGTCTCGCGGGCGGCTACCACGTGCACTTCACGATGCTGCTCGACGGCAACGCCGTCACGCCGATCGACTGGTGGAGCCCGAAATGGGTCCAGGACCGCATCCTGCGCAAGCTCGAGGCGGCCGGGGCGCCGGCCCCGCGGATACTCACGCCGTGATGCGCGTCCCCAGCACCGCGAGGAACTGCGCGAGCCACGCGGGATGCGCGGGCCACGCTGGAGCGGTGACGAGCGTGCCGTCCGTGACCGCCTGATCCATCGGGATCGCCGCGTACTCCCCTCCAGCGAGCTTCACCTCGGTCGCGCACGCCGGATACGCCGACACGCGCTTTCCGCGGATGACGCCCGCCGCCGCGAGGATCTGCGCTCCGTGGCAGATGGACGCGATAGGTTTGCCCGCCCGCGCGAAGTGCTGCACCAGCTCGAGCACCTTCGCGTTCATCCGCAGGTACTCGGGCGCGCGGCCGCCTGGAATCACCAGTGCGTCGTACTGCTCCGCCTTCACCTCGGCGAAGGTCGCATTCAGCGTGAAGCGGTGGCCCGGTTTCTCGGAGTAGGTCTGCTGGCCCTCGAAGTCGTGAACGGCCGTCATGACGTATTCGCCCGCCTTCTTGTCGGGGCACACGGCATGGACGGTGTGACCGACCATTTGCAGGGCCTGGAACGGGACCATCGTCTCGTAGTCCTCCGCAAAATCGCCTGCGAGCAGCAGAATTCTCTTTCCCATGGCGTCCTCCTCGGTCTTGCTCTCTGCGCGCCCGCCGGCCGGGCGGCGCCGGGCGGCGCGCTCGCAGCTTACGACGGACTGCGGCGCGATCCCAGCTGGCCGCCCGAGACAACGGCGCGAGCGATCCGCATAATCCGTCCCCGCATCCTCAGCGCGGAGTGTCGGCGACGATGGCTCGCGCCAAACGGGGGGAACGTCGATGCACCGTAGGCTCTCTCTCGCCCTCGCCATGATGATCGCCGCTGCGCCTTCCTCGTGGCCTGCGGCCTCGGCCGCCACGCCACCCGCCACGCCGCCCGCCGTGGCCCCGTCCGATCGTCGATCCCCAGACGGCGAGGCCGTATTCCGCAGAGTCTGCGCCGCATGCCATCTCGGCCTCGCGCAAACGCCCGATGCCGGAGTCGATCCCTACGCGGGCAGGAGCCTCGGGCACGCGCTGCCGCGCGAGATGCTGCACATGTACTCGCCGGAAGCGATTCTCAACGCCCTCACCAACGGCAAGATGCAAGCGCAGGGCTCGCTGCTCAACGCGGACGAGCGTCGTTCCGTTGCGGAGTTTGCGAGCGGCCGCCGCTTCGGCGCGAAGCCCGAGGATCCCGCGCTGGAGAACGGGAAGCCCTGTGTCAACCCGGCGCCCATGTCGGACCCGGGCAGCGGACCGAGCTGGAACGGCTGGGGCAATGGGATTGCCAATACGCGCTACCAGCCGTTGAGCCGCGGCGGCCTCGCGGCCGCCGATTTACCGAATCTGCGGCTCGAATGGGCATTTGGATTCGTGAACGTCGCATCGGTGCGAAGCCAGCCTGCCGTCGTCGGAGGC
>JASHYG010000367.1 GCA_030043215.1 Gammaproteobacteria bacterium | reverse complement strand
ACGCACGCTCGGGCTGTCCCTCGAGACCTTCCTGCGCCGGCTCAAGGCGGCGGGCTTGGCGACGCTGCCCGGCACCGCGGCGGAGATTCTCGACGATCGGGTCCGCGCGATCATCTGTCCCGACAAGGTGAGCACCGGCGAGTGGCTCGAGGTGATGCGAGCCGCGCATGCCGTCGGCCTGCGCAGTACGGCCACCATCATGTTCGGGCACGTCGATGAGCCGCTCGACTGGGCGCGGCATCTGCTGCACCTGCGGCACCTGCAGGAGCGAACCGGCGGCTTCACCGAGCTCGTGCCGCTGCCGTTCGTGCACATGGAGGCGCCGCTGTGGCGCAAGGGGCTCGCGCGCCCCGGTCCGACTTTCCGGGAGGCGGTGCTCATGCACGCCGTCGCGCGGCTCGCCCTTCATCCTTGCTTCGTCAACATTCAAACATCCTGGGTCAAGATGAACGCCGAGGGCGCCGCCGTGTGCCTACAGGCGGGAGCCAACGACCTCGGCGGCACGCTGATGAACGAGTCCATCACCCGCGCGGCAGGCGGCGTCAACGGTCAGGAGTTGACGGAGGAGGACCTGCGGCGTATCGCGAGCGCCGCAGGCAGGCCGCTCGGTGAGCGCACGACGCTCTATGCCGAGCGTCCCGCGATGCCGCTCAGCCGAGCTGCCGCGTCACATCGTTGAAGAGCGCCACGCCGAGCAGCAGCACGAGCAGCGCAAGCCCCACCTGCTGGCCGAAGGCCTGCGTGCGCTCGGAGAGCGGGCTGCCCTTCACCCACTCGGCGACCTGGAAGACGATCTGCCCTCCATCGAGGATGGGGATCGGCAGCAGATTGAAGAATGCGATGGCGAGGGAGATGAGCACGAGGAAGCTCAGGAACGAGTCCGCGCCCGCCGAGGCCGACTCCCCGGCGTACTCGGCAATCCCGATCGGGCCGCTCAGGTTCTTGAGAGAGACCTGGCCGAGCACCATGCGCCAGATGAGCTCGCCCTGCAGCGCCGTGAGATCCCAGGCCTCGGCGCCCGCCGCGCCGAGCGCCGCGCCGGGCGAGAGGCTCGTGTGGACCACCATTCCGGGCGGGTACTCCGAGGCAGCCGGCAAGACGCCGATGATCCTCTGCCCGTCCGGACCGGTCTTCGAGAGGCCGACCCGCACTGACCGTTCCACGCCGGCGCGGCTATAGCGGACCTCGAGCGCCTCCTTCGAGGCTTTCGCAATATCGCGCCTGATGTCGGTGAAGTCGGCCACCGGCTGGCCGTCGATGGCGAGAATGCGATCACCGGGGCGCAGTCCCGCCTTGGCCGCGGGGTCGTCCTTCTCCACCTCGCCGAGGACCGGCGGGGTGCGCGGCTCCTCGAACTGAAAGCCGATCACGTCGAGCAGGTTGGAGAGGTCGCTCAGTTTCTTGCGCTCGCCGGCATCGGTGACTGCCAGCGTGACGGCGCGGGTCCCGCCCTTCTCATCCTGCACCGAGAGCTCCGCGCTCCCCCGCGCCAGAATGGAGTTGAGCAGGCCGAATACCACGTCGCGCTGGTCGGCAACGGCATGTCCGTCGATCGCCGTGATGTCATCCCCGCTGCGCAGCCCAGCGCGCTGGGCGAGCGAAGGCATCGCCACGTCGCCCACGATGGGCTTGTAGTCCGTGGAGCCGTTCATCCAGAGCATGCCCCAGAGCACGAGAACGGCGAATGCCACGTTCGCGCCCGGCCCGGCAAAGAGCACGAGGATGCGCTGCCACGGCGGGCGGTGGGTATACGAGCGGGGGAGGTCCTCAGGGGCGACCGGACCCTCCCGCTCGTCGAGCATCTTCACGTAGCCGCCCATCGGGATGGGGGCGAGAACGATCTCCGTGCGGTCCGCCCCGACCAATCTGCGCAGCAGCGGCTTGCCGAAGCCGACCGAGAACCTCAGCACCTTGAAGCCGAGGCGGCGGGCAACCCAGAAGTGGCCGAACTCGTGCACGATCACCAGGAAGCCGACGGCGACGATGTACCACAGGGCGTACCACATCAGCATCATGCGTGGGGAGCTCCGTATCTGACCGGCGCCATCATAGCGTGTCCGGCTCGTGCCCGGCCGGTGACAAACCGCTCATTTCGAGCCGTTTTGCCGCGGCTGCAGCGGGACCGCCGCCGAGCGCAACGTGACAGCCGTGAGCGCGGCGGCGGCGCACTCGTCGAGCAGGCGCGGGAGCACCTCGAGAATGACCGGTGAGCCGGCCGCGGTGCGAGCGGCGCGCCCATCGTGCAGCAGCAGGATGTCCCCCGCCTCGAGGCCTCGGCTCAGCTTCGCCGCGACCGAGCCGGCGTCGCGGCGCACCGTATCGAAGCCCCGCCGGGTCCAGCTCGCGAGGCGCAGGCCGAGGCGCGCGAGGACGGGCTCGAGGAGCGGACTGCGCAGCCCGGCCGGCGCGCGAAAGAAGACCGGCGCCGATCCGCTCACCTCGCCGATCGTCTCTTGTGCCTCGAGGATCTCGCTCGCGAGGCGCCGCGGTCCGAGCAGCGAGAAAAGATTCGGATGCCGCTGGCTGTGGTTCTCGATGGCGTGTCCTCGGCGCACGATCTCGCGCGCGAGATCCGGATACCGCGCGACCCGCTCGCCGATGCAGAAGAACGTCGCATGGGCCCCATGCTCGTCGAGCCGGGCGAGGACCTGCGGCGTGACCGAGGGCTCCGGTCCATCGTCGATGGTGATGGCGACACGGCCGGCGGCCGCGGCCGCCGGAAGCCGAGTCCAGTTGGGGCCGAGCCAGTCGCTACGCGGCGCGAGCCCACAGGCGGTGAGCACCAGGTGATCGGCGACGACGGCGCCGAGGGCCCAGGGCCACGCGCCCGGGATGGCAAGTGACGCCGCCGCGCCCACGTGAAGGACCGCCGACGTCTTCATGAGCGGCGAAGGCAGCAGCCGGTTCAATGTGTGGTAGGAAGACGTGGCCGCTCGGCGGGGCATGGCGTGTACTCGGAGAGCCTCGCGATCATAATGCATGGGATATGCCTCCCGAACAGCTCCGAACGCTCGAGGACAAGGTCTGTCTGGTGACCGGCGCGACGGGCGGCATCGGCGAGGCGACAGCGCATGCGCTCGCGGCGCTCGGCGCCACCGTTATCGCGCATGGGCGCGACGCCGCGAAGGGCCAGCAGATCGCAGCCCGCATTGCACGCGAGACCGGCAGCGCAGCCGTGAGCTTCGTGCAGGCCGATCTTGCCGCTCTCGCCGAGGTGCGCCGGCTCGGGGCCGAGCTCGACCGCAGTCTTCCGCGGCTCGACGTGCTGGTCCTCAACGCAGGCGTTGCGTGCGCGCGCCGCTCGCTCACCGCCGACGGATATGAGAGGACCTTTGCGGTCAATCATCTCGCGCCTTTTCTGCTGACCCATCTGCTGCGCGCGAAGCTCGAGCGCTCCGCGGCAGGCCGCATCGTGGTGGTGTCCTCCGAGGCGCACCGCGGCGCCCGCATCGATTTCGATGATCTGATGCTCGAGCGGCGCTACAGTCAGTGGCGGGCCTACGGCCGCTCCAAGCTCGCGAATCTCCTGTTCACGCGGTTTCTCGCCCGGCGCCTCGTGGGAACGGCGATGACGTGCAACGCGCTGCATCCTGGCGTCGTGAGGACGGGAATATTCCGCGAAGCGCCGGCGCTGCTGCGGGGTGTCCTCTCGGCCGTCAGCCGGCTTCTGCTGCTCTCGCCGGAGCAAGGCGCGCGAACCAGCGTGTATCTCGCGAGTTCGACCGACGTCGCAGGCCGCTCGGGCGACTACTACATTCGTTGCAAGCCTGCGCAGCCGTCGCAGGCGGCGCGCGACGACGCAGCGGCCGATCGCCTGTGGGCCGCGAGCGCGAAGCTCGTGGGGGTCACGGCCGCGTGATGGGCCGAATATATCGATCTAACTTTAAATATTATACATATC
>JASHYG010000366.1 GCA_030043215.1 Gammaproteobacteria bacterium | reverse complement strand
TCACGACTGCTCGCCGAATGTCATACTTCGCATCCGCCAATCATAGCGGCACGCCCTGGGTCCCGGACCATGAACGAATACCAGATTGCGTTCATCGAGCTGGCGCTCGCACGCGGCGCGCTGCGCTTCGGCAGCTTCAAGCTGAGGAGCGGGCGCGAGAGCCCCTACTTCTTCAATGCCGGGCTCCTCAGCGACGGGGAGGCCATGGCAACCCTCGGGCGCTGCTATGCGGCCGCCCTCGCGAGCTCGGGTCTCCCGTTCGACATGCTGTTCGGGCCCGCCTACAAGGGTATTCCGCTCGTCACGGCGACGGCGGTCGCGCTCGCGGACCGGCACGGGCGCAGCGTTCCCTATGCCTACGATCGCAAGGAGGAGAAGTCGCACGGAGAAGGCGGAATCCTGGTGGGCAGCCCCCTCGCGGGCCGTGTCGTCATCGTCGACGACGTGATCTCGGACGGCGCGGCCAAGCGCCAGGCGATCGACCTCATTCGCGCAGCCGGCGCCGAGCCCGCGGGGGTACTCCTCGCGCTGGATCGCCAGGAGCGCGGCGAGAGCGAGCGGTCCGCCGTGCAGGAGCTGCAGGAGCGCTACGGCCTGCGATGTGTGAGCATCATCACACTCGCCGAGCTGATCGAGGCGCTCTCCCGGCCGGGGGATCGGCAGATACGCATTTCTGCGGAGCAGCTCACATCGCTCGAGCGGTATCGGGACCGATACGGCGTGCGGTGAGTCTTGCCCTCTCGCTGCGCTCCGTCAGAATATGACACCCGTGCCGTACCTCCGCTACAAATGGATCCCTCTCGCCGCGGCGGGCCTCGTGCTCGCGTGCGCGGGGCTCACGGCTGCCGCACAGGGCTCGAAGGGGACCATCGTCTACCGCTGGGTCGACGAGAACGGCGTGGTGCACTATGGCGACCGTGTTCCGCCACAGTATGCGAAGAAGGAGACTGCCGTTCTCAACGGCCAGGGCGTCGTCGTCGGGGAGCTCTCGGCCGAGAAGACGCCCGCGGAGCTCGCCGAGGCTGCCCGCTTGCAGCAGCAGCAGCAGCTGCAGAAGCAGCGCGACACCTTCCTGATCACGACGTACACGTCCGTTGCCGACATCGAGCAGCTGCGCGACGAGCGGATCGGGCAGCTCAAGGGTCAGCTCGTCGCCTCCGAGCAATACATCGCGAGCCTGCACGAGCGCCTGCTCGCGCTGCAGGCGCGCGCCATGCTGTTCAAGCCCTACAATCCGGCGCCGGGTGCCCGCCGCCTGCCCGACGATCTTGCCGAGCAGCTCGTCCGCACGCTCAACGAGATGCGTACCCAGAACACCGCGCTCGCCGCGAGGGACCAGGAAGAAGCCGCCATCCGCACGCAGTTCCAGGCGGACATCGATCGATATCGCGAGCTGCGCGGCGCCGGGAGCTCCCAGCCCCAGTGAGGGTGCGGCGGCGGGATCAGTTGCGGCCGGAGTGTCCGAAGCCTCCCGCGCCCCGGTCGCTGGTCGCGAACTCCTCGACGACTTGGAGCTCGACCTGCACGACCGGCACCACGACCAGCTGCGCGATGCGCTCGCCGGGCTGGATCGTGAACGGCTCACGGCTGCGGTTCCAGCAGGAGACCTTGAGCTCCCCCTGGTAGTCCGAATCGATGAGCCCCACCAGATTGCCGAGCACGATGCCGTGCCGGTGCCCGAGCCCCGAGCGCGGCAGGATCACCGCCGCAAGCCCCGGATCCTCGAGGTGGATGGCGAGCCCCGTCGGAATGAGCTCGGCGCGTCCAGGCTCGAGCGTGAGCGCCTTGTCGAGACAGGCGCGCAGATCGAGGCCCGCGGAGCCGGCCGTCGCGTAGGCGGGCAGCGGCAGCTCGCGGCCGACGCGCGCATCGAGGATTCGCACCTGAAGCGCGCGGCGCTCGGGAAGGCTCATGTCAGGCGCGAGCGGTATCGCGGGCCGCAGCGCTGCCCGCGGGGCAGGCCTGTTGCTGAGTGAACACTTCCGCGATCAGCGCGATGAGCTCGCGTGCGAGCGCCGTCTTCGGCGCCCGGCCGAGCTCGCGCCGGCCGCCGCGCCAGAGCACCACCAGCTCGTTGTCGGCGCAGTCGAACGCCTTGTCGTGGCCGACCTCGTTGGCCGCGATCATGTCGAGGCTCTTCCTCAGCATCTTCGCGCGCGCGTTCTGCTCGACGGACTCGGTCTCCGCGGCGAATCCGACGACGAACGGTCTCACGGGCCTCGCCGCCACGGTCGCGATGATGTCCACCGTCCGCTCCATCTCGACAGCCAGCTTCTCGGAACTCTTTTTGATCTTGTGAGCTGGCGGCTGTGCGGGACGGTAGTCGGCCACGGCAGCGGTGGAGATGAAGATATCGGTGTCCCCGACCTCCTTCTGCACTGCGCCCAGCATGTCCGCCGCGCTCTCGACATCGATGCGCCGTACCCCCGCGGGCGTGGGCAGGGCAACCGGCCCGCAGATCACCACCACCTCCGCTCCGGCCGCCCGTGCCGCTTGCGCCACGGCGAAGCCCATCCTTCCCGAGCTGCGGTTGCTCACGAAACGTACCGGGTCGATCCGCTCGCGCGTCGGCCCCGCGGTGATCAGCACTCGCCGGCCGCTGAGGGGGCCGCGGGGCGTGACCAGCGTCTCCGCCAGGTCGGCGATGGCGTCGGGCTCCAGCATCCGTCCAGGACCCACTTCGCCACAGGCCTGGTCGCCTTCGGCCGGGCCCAGCAGCCGGACACCGCGCTCCTGCAGGACGGTGACGTTCGCCTGAGTCGCCGCATGGGCCCACATGAGTCGATTCATGGCCGGCGCCAGGGCGATCGGCGCCTCGGTGGCGAGGCACAGTGTCGCGAGCAGATCGTCCGCCCGGCCCGCGGCCAGCCGCGAGATGAAATCCGCGCTCGCCGGGGCGACCACGACCAGCTCCGCCCAGCGGGCGAGCTCGATATGGCCCATGGCCGCCTCCGCCGCCGAGTCCCAGAGCTCGGTGCGGACGGGGCGGCTCGAGAGCGCCTGGAACGTGAGGGTCGTCACGAACCGTTGCGCGGAGGCCGTCATCACGACCTGTACCTCCGCTCCACGCTCTCGCAGTCGGCGGACGAGGTCCGCGCCCTTGTAGGCGGCGATGCCGCCGGTAACGCCAAGCAGGATGCGCTTGCCTTGCATGAATTCTCGAGCCTCCGCCCCCCGAGGCATTATCGGGCCCGCATCCCCCGGCAGGCAAACACGGCAGGAAAAGGCTGGCCGGCCGCGGCCTTGCGGAGCGCAGCCCGGACTGGTATAAAACGCGGCCCTCAAGGGCAAGCGCGCGTCCCTCGTCGCGAGCGACAGTTCCAAGGCTGAACGACCCATGTCCCGAGTGTGCGAAGTCACCGGCAAGCGGCCCGCCGTCGGCAACCGCGTGTCCCACGCCAACAACAAGCGCCGCCGGCGCTTTCTGCCCAACCTCCATACCCAGCGCTTCTGGCTGGAGGGGGAGAAGCGGTGGGTGACGCTGCGCCTCTCGACCAACGGGCTGCGCACCATCGAGAAGCGCGGCATCGAGGCCGTCGTCAGCGAGCTGCGCGGCCGCGGAGTGAAGCTCTAGCCGCTCGGCGCGCGGCTTCGCCTCCGGGCGAGACCCCGCGCGCAACCGGCACGGCCCGGCGCGCCGCCCGATTCGGAGACCCCCAACATGCGCGAAAAGGTCAAGCTCCTCTCCTCCGCCGGAACCGGTCACTTCTACGTGACGACCAAGAACCGCCGGCTGCATCCGGACAAGCTCGAGATAAAGAAATTCGATCCGGTCGTACGCAAGCACGTCGCGTACAAGGAAACGAAGATCAAGTAATTTGCCCGAGCTCCCGGAGGTCGAGACCACGCGCCGCGGCGTTGAGCCGCACGTGGTCGGCCGTACGGTCGTCGCGCTCAACGTCCATGAGGCGAGACTGCGCTGGCCGGTGCCGGCGGAGCTGCCGGGACAGCTGGCCGGGCAACGCATCCGGCGAGCCGGCCGGCGAGCCAAGTATCTCCTGATCGAGCTCACGCACGGCACGCTGCTGTGGCATCTCGGGATGTCGGGAAGCCTCCGCGTGCTGCCGGCCGGCACGCCGCGCATCGAGCACGATCACCTCGACTTGGACCTCGACTCCGGCTACGTGCTGCGGTTCAACGATCCGCGGCGGTTCGGCAGCCTCCACTACACGACGGGCGATCCGCGCGAGCACCCCCTGCTCGCTGAGCTGGCGCCCGAGCCCTTCGACCCGCAGTTCAACGCAGACTATCTCTGGGCCAAGACGCGCCGGCGGCGCGTCGCGATCAAGCAGCTCCTCATGAACAGCCGGCTCGTCGTGGGAGTCGGCAACATCTATGCGAACGAGGCGCTGTTCCGGGCCCGCATGCGCCCGCGCCGCGCGGCGCGCAGCCTCACGCACGCCGAGGCCAAGCGGCTCGTGCGTGCAATCCGCACGGTGCTCGAGCTCGCGATCCGGGTGGGCGGCACGACGCTCAGGGACTACGTAGGCGCGGACGGCAATCCCGGCTATTTCCGCCAGCGGCTGTATGTCTATGAGCGCGGGGGCAAGCCGTGCAGAGTCTGCCGCACCCCCGTTCGCGCCATCACTCAGGGGCAGCGGAGCACGTACTACTGTCCGACCTGTCAGCGCTGAGGCGGAGACTGGGCTCGCAGAGCGTCTCTCAATGACCGCGGCGGGCTCGC
>JASHYG010000365.1 GCA_030043215.1 Gammaproteobacteria bacterium | reverse complement strand
ATGCTCGAGCTGTACCTCGCGTATGCCGACTACCGCGATCTCATGGACTGGGCCGAGAAGGCGACTCGCGGCCTCGCCAATGCAATCCACGGCTCAACCCGCATCACCTACCAGGGGCGGGATTACGACCTCAACGCGCCGTTCCGCCGCATCACCGTCGAGCAGGCGATCGTCGAGAACAATCCTGGCGCCGACGCTCGCTCGTTGCGCGACCCATCCTATCTACGCAGGCTCTGCGAGGGGGCCGGCATCCCTATCCACCCGGGCGACGGCCCGGGGAAGCTGCAGATCGAGATCTTCGAGAAGACGGTGGAGCACACCCTCGATGCGCCGACGTTCGTCTACGCCTATCCCGTGGAAGTGTCGCCCCTGTCTCGCGCGAACGATACGGATCCGTTCGTCACGGACCGCTTCGAGCTCTACATCGCCGGACGCGAGCTCGCCAACGGGTTCTCCGAGCTCAACGATCCCGAGGAGCAGACGCTCAGGTTTCGGGCGCAGGCGGCGCGCAAGGAGCAGGGGGATGAGGAGGCGATGTTCTACGACGCCGACTACATCCGTGCGCTCGAGCACGGCATGCCGCCCACGGCGGGCCTCGGCGTCGGCATCGACCGGCTCGTCATGCTGTTCACCGACTCCCCGTCCATCCGCGACGTGATCGCCTTTCCGCACCTGCGGCCGCAAGCGTGATCCGGTTGAGCGCAGCGCTGGACCCGACGTCGCCGGGCCCGACTGCCGCGCCGGGCTCGACCTCGGCGCCGGTCGGCGTGTTCGACTCGGGTATCGGCGGACTCACCGTGCTGCGCGCGCTGCTCGCGGAGCTCCCGCACGAGCGGTTCGCCTATCTCGGCGACACGGCGCGCCTGCCGTACGGCACGAAGTCCGGCGAGACGGTCGTGCGCTACAGCTTGCACGCCGCGGAGGCGCTGCTCGACCTCGGCGTGAAGTGCCTCGTGGTGGCGTGCAACACGGCCTCATCGGTCGGCCTGCAGGCGATCCGCGAGCTCATCGGGCCGCTGCCGGTCATCGGAGTGATCGAGCCGGGCGCGGAGGCGGCCTGCCGCGCGAGCCGCTCGGGCCACATTGCCGTGATGGCCACGGAGCGGACCGTGAGCGGTGGCGCCTACCAGCAGGCGATCCTCAGGCGCCGGCCGGACGCGCGCGTCGACGCCCTGGCCACGCAGCTCCTCGTCGCGCTCGCCGAGGAGGGCCTGAGCGAGGGGCCGATCGCCGAGAGCATCGCGCGCCACTATCTCGGAGCGCTCTTCGAGGGCGGGGCGGGGAGCGCCTCGATTCCCGATACCGTGGTGCTCGGCTGCACGCATTTCCCCGCGCTCGCGCCGGCCATCCGGGCCGTCGTCGGGCCGCGCGTGCGGATCGTGGATTCGGCGGAGACGACGGCGTGCGCCGTGCGCGATGAGCTCTCCGCGATGGGCATCGCGCGCGCGAGCGGCGCGAGCGAGGTGCAGTACATCGCGACCGACGGCACGGAGCGCTTTGCCCGCATCGGCAGCCGCTTCCTCGGACGCGCGATCCTGCCGGATCAGGTAGAGCTCATCGACCTGTGAGCGAAGCCTCGGCGGCACGCGCTCCGGTCTAGGTCGGTAGAGCGTAAGGGAGCGGCAGCGGCTCGGCGGCGAGCGGGCTCCGTGCGGCACCATCAGGCTCGCCGTCCGGCTCGGCCGGCGCGGTGGGCATCTCCGGATCGAGCGCGGCGACGGCAAGGAACTCGCAGCGCCCGTCAGGAAGCTGCGCGGCTTCGACTACGCGGAAATTGCGCCCGTCGCCGAGCTGTCCGCTGTCGCCCGGCGCGAGCGCGGCGCCCGCGAGGGTGCGCCAGCGCTGCATGCGGCGCTTCACGCGCCCGCGATAGTGCGCCCGCGCGATGACTTCCTGGCCCGTGTAGCAGCCCTTCGAGAACGCGATCCCATCGAGCACATCCAAGTTGAGCATCTGCGCGACAAAGGCCTCGGACGTGCGTGGGTACACCTGAGGCAGGCCCGAGGCGATGTCGAGCAGCGCCCAGGCGGCGCGCTGGGCGGTGGCGCCCGCTTCGCTCGCCGCAGGTGCTGCGCCCGCTGCACTCAGCGCGAGCCACCGCGCCGGCGCGTCGGCCCATTTGATGGCCAGGGCGTCCGGCGCATCGGCCTGCACGAGTCCCTGGATACGCCAGCTTGCGGAATCGTCGGCCAGCTGCACTTTCGCGCGCAGGACGAAGCGCGCGAGACGCGGCAAGAGGGCCGGGATGAGCTCTCGCGGCAGCACGGCGAGGATGTCGCCTGCGGCTGCCTGCACGAGCCGCACGATCGCGATGGCGCGACCCTGTGCGTTGTGGACGCCGGCGAGCAGCGATCCCCCGGCGGCGAGCCGCGTCACGTCGTTGGACAGCTGTCCTTGAAGGAAGCGCGCGGCATCCGCGCCTCGGATGCGCAGCACTCCGAGATCATCGAGGCCGATGGCGGCCGCCTCCGCGATCATGATCCTGTTTTTCCGGCCGTTTCGTGGCTGAGCAGGCCGAATTCTGGCAGACTTTCGTCTCAGCAGGGAGCACTCATGCGCGTGCTCTCAACCCGCAGAGGTACACCAGTGAGCGCACCAGAGGCGAGCCAAGCACCGCCACGCGGTCGGCCGCTGTCGCCGCATGTATCGATCTACAGGATGAGCCGGTACAGCCTGCTCAGCTCGATCTCCAATCGGCTCACCGGGTTGCTCCTGAGTCTTGGCCTGCTGCTGCTCCTGTACTGGCTCGTCTCGCTTGCCGAGGGCGCGCGCGCGTATGCGGGCGCACGGGCCGTGCTCGCGAGCCTGCCGCTCAAGGTTATCTACGCACTGCTCGCGCTCGCATTCGCCTACCACCTGGCCGCGGGCGTGCGGCATCTGGTCTGGGACACGGGCCACGGCCTCTCGCGCGAGCAGTCGCGGCGCAGCGCGGGGTGGGTGCTCGCGGCCGCGCTAATCATCGCGGCGATCCTCATCTGGCGGGCACTGTTTGCCGGGGCGGCTGCGCCATGAGCTGGCGCTCGGCCCTCGGACGCGCGGAAGGCCTCGGTTCGGCGAAGGAGGGGGTCGGCCACTGGCGGGCTCAGCGCCTCACGTCGGTCGCCCTGATCGGGCTCGGTAGCTGGTTTGTCGTCTCGGTGCTCGCGCTGCCGGGGCTCGACTATCCGACCGTCACCGCGTGGGTGCGCGGCGGCTCGACGGCGCTCTGGTTGATCCTGTTCGTGATCGTGAGCGCCTGGCACTCCGAGCTCGGAGTCCGGGTGGTCATCGAGGACTACGTTCATGAGGCCGGGACGAAGACCATCGCCCTGACGCTCTCGGGCTTCGCGCACGTCATCGTCGCGGTCGCCGGCACTCTCGCCGTGCTGCGCATCGCCTTCGGGAGCTCGGTGTGAGCGCATACGAGCTCATCGATCAT
>JASHYG010000364.1 GCA_030043215.1 Gammaproteobacteria bacterium | reverse complement strand
CCGACCGTACGCAGCGGCCCGTGCGGGAGGCGCACCTCGCTGCGGGCCACGCGATGGCCTGCGCGCGTGCAGGCCTCGGCGATGTCGCTCGTGCCGATCGATCCGAAGAGCTTGCCCTCGGTGCCCGCCTTGGCGGTGATCGTGAGGCGGAATTCCGCGAGGCCCGCGGACCGTTGCGCGGCGGATTGCAGCTGCTCCTGCGCGGCGCGCTCGAGCTCGGCGCGCCGCGCCTCGAACTTCGCGACGTTCTCCGGGGTGGCCAGCGTCGCCTTGCCGTGCGGCAGCAGGTAGTTGCGTCCGAAGCCCGAGCGGACCTTCACGCGCTCGCCGATGTTGCCGAGATTCGCGACTTTCTCGAGAAGGATGACTTCCACGGCGCGACCCTCAGTGCTGGTCCGTATAGGGCAGCAGCGCGAGGAAGCGGGCCCGCTTGATCGCGGTCGCGAGCTGGCGCTGATAGAACGACTTGGTGCCCGTGATGCGGCTCGGAACGATCTTGCCCGTCTCGGTGATGTAGCTCTTCAACGTGGCGAGATCCTTGTAGTCGATGTACTTCACGCCTTCGGCGGTGAAGCGGCAGAACTTCTTGCGGCGGGAGAAGCGGCTCATGGTGCGCTCTCCCCCGCGCCGCCGTCATCGTCGTCCGCCGGCAGGACCTCCTCGCGAAGTCGCTCGCGGCGCCCGGTCCCCTCGTCCTCCTCGGCCCTCGCCATCGGCGACGGCTCGGTGACGGCGGAGTCCATCTTCACGACGAGGTGCCGCAGCACCGCGTCGCTGAAGCGGAACGCGCCGGTGAGCTCGTCCAGTGTCTTGCCGTCGCACTCGATGTTCATCAGAACATAGTGCGCCTTGTGCACCTTGGAGATGGGGAAGGTGAGCTGCCGCCGGCCCCAGTCCTCCAGCCGATGCACGCGGCCGTCACCGGTCGCAATCATCGACTTGTAGCGATCGATCATCGCAGGGACCTGCTCGCTCTGATCCGGATGGACCAGGAACACGATCTCGTAATGCCTCATGTGTCCTCCTTACGGAATGCCTTGCGGACGAGCCACCCGGTGCGAGGCCTGCGCTGGTGTGGCAAGGAGACGGACCCCGCCGATGCCGGCGCGACGCCGGCCCCATTCGACGGGGGCGCGCAGCATACTCAACCCGCGGCCGGACCGCAATGGTCGACAAACGGTGCATCCGTTGAGAATCAACCTGTTACGCTCGTCTCGGCGCGTTGGCGCGTCGCCTCGTAGAGCAGCATCCCGGCGGCGACGGAAACGTTGAGACTCTCCACCGAGCCGAGCTGCGGAAGCCGTACCGTGAAATCGCAGTGCTGGCGGGTCAGGTGGCGCAAGCCGCTGCCTTCGGCCCCGAGCACGAGCACGGCCCCGCCGGTGAGGTCGACCTCGTGCGGCCGCTTCGCGCCCTCCGCGTCCGCGCCGAAGATCCACAGCCCCGCCTGCTTGAGCAACCGGAGCGTGCGGACGAGATTGGTGCAGCTGACGAACGGCGTCGTCTCGGCAGCGCCGGCAGCGACCTTGCGGGCAGCGGGGGTCAGTTGAGCCGCGCGGTCCCGAGGCGCGATCACCGCGAGAACGCCGCAGGCATCGGCCGTGCGCAGGCAGGCGCCGAGGTTGTGAGGGTCCTGAACGCCATCGAGCGCGAGGAGCAAGGGGGCGGTCGCGTGCTCGAGCGCCGCGAGCAGGTCGTCCTCCGACCACGGGGTCAGCGCGGCGATCTCCGCGGCAACACCCTGGTGAGCCACGTCCCCGACCATGCGTCGCAGGGTCTCAGCATCCACCCTCTGCACCGGACGATCATGCTGGCGTGCCAGCGCCTCCAGCGCCCGCGCTCGCGGGTCGTCCCGCCGCTCCGCGATCCGCACCTGCAGCACCCGGTCGGGGTGCCGCATGAGGAGTGCTCGCACGGCGTGCAGGCCATACACGATCTGTGTGCCCCTCACGCACTCTCCTGCGCCAGGTCGAGATCGATCAGGCCCTCGACCGGGTTGACCGCCGTCACGATCACTCTGACGTGGCTGCCCGTCCGCAGCCGGCGTCCGTGGCGGCGTCCGACCCAGGCATGACCGCTCTCGTCCATCACGTAATCGTCGTCGCGCAGGTTGTCCAAGTGCAGCAGCCCGTCCACCGTCACCTCCAGGATCTGCACGAAGCAACCGAACTCCACGACCGTCGTGATGAGGCCAAGAAAGGTTTGCCCGGTGCGCTCTCTCAAGTAAGCGCATTTGAGAAAGGTGGAGACGTAGCGATCGGCCTCGTCCGCACGCTTCTCGAGGCGCGACAGGCTCTCGCCGCTCGCGCCGAGATCCTCCGCGGAATAGCTGGCCCCGCTCGCGTCGCGCGCCCGAACGAGCGCCTTCAGCGTCCGGTGCACGACCAGATCCGGATAGCGGCGGATGGGCGAGGTGAAGTGCGCGTAGTGGGTGAGCGCGAGCCCGAAGTGTCCGATGTTCGTCGGCTGATAGACCGCCTGCGGCATGGCCCGGACGATCAGGGATTCGACGAAGGGGCGGTCCGCGGATTTCCCCACCCGGCGCGCGAGCGCCTGCAGGTCGCGGGGCGCCGGCGCCTCCGGGAACTGCGCCTCGATGCCGAGCGCCCGCAGGGTCGAGACGAGACGGTCGAGCTTCTCCGCCTCGGGCTGCCCGTGGACGCGATACAGGGTCGGGGTGCGTGTCCGCTCGAGCTCCCGGGCGACGGCACTGTTCGCGAGGATCATGCATTCCTCGATCAGCCGATGCGCGTCGTTGCGCGTGCGCAGCTCGATCGCGCGGACCCGGTCCTCACCGTCGATCTCGAACTCCGCCTCGGCGGCGTCGAAGTCGAGCGCGCCACGGTGTGCCCGGGCTCGATGCAGGATCTTGTACAGGTCGACGAGCGGAGCCAGCTTGTCGGCCAGCGCTGGACCGAGCTCCGCGCGCGCGTCGCTCCGGCCGTCAATCAGCGCGGCCTGGGCCAGCGTGTAGGTGAGCCGGGCGGCGGAGCGCATCACCGCCGGGTAGAAGCGAGCCCTCTCGAGCGCGCCCCGGCGGCTGACGATCATGTCGGCAGCAAAGCACAGCCGGTCGACTTTCGGCGCGAGCGAGCAGAGATGGTCCGACAGCGCCGTCGGCAGCATCGGCAGCACGCGCGTGGGGAAGTACACCGAGGTGCCGCGCTCGACCGCGGCCGCGTCGAGCGCCGATCCCGGGCGCACGTAGTAGCTGACATCGGCGATGGCGACGATCAGCCGGAAGCCCTCGGAGCAGGGCTCCGCATACACCGCGTCGTCGAAATCGCGCGCGTCCTCGCCGTCGATCGTGACGAGAGGCAACTCGCGCAGATCGGTGCGCCGCTCGGACTCCTGCGGATCGACGCGCTCGCCGAACGCCTGAGCCTCCCGCAGCGCGGCGGCGGGAAACTCCACCGGCAGATCGAATCGCGCCACGGCGGACTCGGTTGCGAGCTCGACGGGTCGCTCCGGGTCCAGGCGCTTCTCGATGCGCGCCTGAGCCGGACCGGATGCACCGGCATGCCGCGTGATGCGCGCGATGACCCAGTCGCCCCTCCGCGTGCCGCCGAGGTCCGGGGGCAGCACCACGCAGCGCAGCTGCAAGCGGCGATCTGCCGCGCTCACCCAGGCCTGGCGCCCCTCGATCTCCAGCGTTCCGAGGAAGGCGCTGACCCCGCGCCCCACCACTTCCTCCACTTCGCCGAGCCAGCGGTCGCTCGCGTCGCGCGCGAGACTCACGCGTACCCGGTCGCCGTGCATGACACCGCGCATCTGGCGGGGCGGCAGGAACACGCTGTCCTTCATGCCCTC
>JASHYG010000363.1 GCA_030043215.1 Gammaproteobacteria bacterium | reverse complement strand
CGCGCCCGATCCGGCGCGTCGAGCTCCAGCGCCTCATCCGGCGCGTCCAGGTCCAGGGTCTGGTCGAGCACCCGATCGGGCGCGTCCTGCTCCACAGCGACCGTCATGCGCTCATCCCTCCGCGGCGATCGGGCGCGTCCGCGCACGCTCGGTCCGGGCGACATCTTCCGCTGCAAGGTGGAAGCTGCGCTCGTAGTTGAAGCTGTGGCCAATCGCAACCGCGAGCAGCCCCACGAAGCAAGCTGCGGCAAGCCACCAGATGTACCAGATCATGGCGAATCCCAAGACGGTGCTCAGCGCCGCGAGGATCACTCCCGTGCCCGTGTTATGAGGCATGTGGATCGGCCTGAAACCCTCGAGGGGGCGGCGATAGCCGCACCGTTTCATATCCCACCAGGCGTCGCGGTCGTGAACCACCGGGGTGAACGCGAAGTTGTACGCGGGCGGGGGGGAGGAGGTCGCCCACTCGAGCGTACGGCCGTCCCACGGGTCGCCGCTCGCGTCCTCGAGCCTTCCGCGCTCGCGGATGCTGACATAGATCTGCACGAGGAACGCCGCGATGCCGATCAGGATCAGCACCGCGCCGAACGCCGCGATCACGAACCAGATCTGCAGCGAGGGGTCGTCGAAGTGGTGCAGGCGGCGCGTCACCCCCATCAGCCCGAGCACGTAGAGCGGCATGAAGGCGACGTAGAACCCCGATACCCAGAACCAGAACGACACCTTCCCCCAGAACGGATCGAGCCGGAATCCGAACGCCTTGGGGAACCAGTAGTTGATGCCGGCGAACATGCCGAAGAGCACCCCTCCGATGATCACGTTGTGGAAGTGCGCGACGAGGAACAGGCTGTTGTGCAGCACGAAGTCCGCCGGCGGCACCGCGAGCAGCACGCCCGACATGCCGCCGATCACGAACGTCAGCATGAACGCGATCGTCCACAGCGTCGGCAGCTCGAAGCGGATGCGTCCCCGGTACAGCGTGAAGAGCCAGTTGAACATCTTCGCGCCCGTCGGAATGGAGATGATCATCGTCGTGATCCCGAAGAACGCGTTGACGCTCGCCCCCGACCCCATCGTGAAGAAGTGGTGCAGCCAGACGAGATACGCGAGCACCGTGATGCACACGGTCGCGTAGACCATGGAGCTGTAGCCGAACAGACGCTTGCCCGAGAAGGTCGCGGTCACCTCCGAGAACACTCCGAAGGCGGGCAGGATGAGGATGTAGACCTCCGGATGCCCCCAGATCCAGATGAGGTTCACGTACATCATCGGGTTGCCGCCGAGGGCGTTCGTGAAGAAATGTGTGCCGACATAGCGGTCGAGGCAGAGCAGGGCGAGTACCACCGTCAGCACCGGGAACGAGGCGACGATCAGCACGTTCGTGCAGAGCGCCGTCCAGGTGAAGACCGGCATCTTCATCATCCCCATGCCGGGCGCGCGCATCTTGAGGATCGTCGCGACCATGTTCACGCCCGAGAGGAGCGTGCCGACGCCCGCCACCTGCAGCGCCCAGATGTAGTAGTCCACGCCGCTGTCGGAGCTGTACTGGATGCCGGAGAGCGGCGGGTACGCGAGCCACCCCGTGCGCGCGAAGTCACCCACGAACAGCGAGATCATCACGAGCGCCGCCCCGCCGACGGTCATCCAGAAGCTGAAGTTGTTGAGATACGGAAAGGCCACGTCGCGCGCGCCGATCTGCAGTGGCATGACGAAGTTCATCAGGCCCACGACGAGCGGCATCGCCACGAAGAAGATCATGATGACGCCGTGCGCGGTGAAGATCTGATCGTAGTGATGCGCGGGGAGGTAGCCCTGCGAGGGGCCGAAGGCGACCGCCTGTTGCGCGCGCATCATCAGCGCATCCGCGAAGCCGCGCAGCAGCATCACGACGCCGAGCGCCACGTACATCACGCCGATGCGCTTGTGGTCGACGCTGGTGAACCATTCGCGCCAGAGATAGCCCCAAAGCCGGTAGCGCGTGATGACCCCGAGCACCGCGGCGCCACCCGTCGCGACGACGATGAACGTCACGACGAGAATCGGCTCGTGGATCGGGAACGCCGCCCACGTGAGCCGTCCGAAGAGAAGCTTGGAGAGCAAAGCCGATCCTGCCACGTCAGTTGCCCGCCCGCGGCTCGTATGGCTGTGCCGCCGCGATCATCCCGCTCCTGCAGCTTCGGCCCGGCTCCACGCACAGCTCGAGGATCGACCGATACAGGCCTGGGTCAACGGCGGCGTACTGCTGCACCGGCACGTTCTCGCTCGGCCGCGCAAGCGCGCGGTAGCGATCCCGGCTCAGCGCGCCGCCGCCGGCGCGCACCGCCGCGAGCCAGCCATTGAATTCACCCGGCATCATCGCGAGAAATGCGAAATGCATGCCAGAGAAACCGGCGCCGCTGTAATTCGCGGAGATTCCCTCGTAGCGACCGGCTCGATTCGCGACGGCGTGGAGCGGCGTCTCCATTCCGGGCATCGCGTAGATCTGGCCCGCGAGGGCCGGTATGTAGAAGGAGTTCATGACCGAGGACGCCGTGATGTGGAAATCGATCGGTCGGCCGACGGGCGCCGCGAGCTCGTTGACCGTCGCGATACCGTACTGCGGATAGATGAAGAGCCACTTCCAGTCGAGCGCCACCACGTCCACCTGCAAGGGCTTGCCCGGGTACTGCGCCTCGAGGCCCGGCCCCGTCCGATCGAGCGGTCGATAGGGATCGAGCAGATGCGTTCCGACCCAGGTCAGCGCGCCAAGGCAGATGATGATGAGGAGCGGCGCCGCCCACACGATGAGCTCGATCGGCATCGAGTGCTCCCAATCGGGCTCGTAGCGCGCGGCGGAGTTGGACTGCCGGTAGCGCCAGGCGAAGAGCACGGTGAGCGCCATCACCGGGATGATGACGATCAGCATCAACAGGCTCGCTTCCACGAGCAGATTGCGCTGGCGCGCCGCGATGTCGCCCGCCGGTGACAATACGACAGCGTGGCACGCGCAGAGCGCGGCGAGGATTGGAAGCGGAGCGATGGCGCGCAACAGTTTCAAATACAGTCCCTCGAAGCCCGCGGAATTCCCGCTGCATTCAGATTAACGGCAAAGGACGCGCCGGCACAATGGACAATCTGCCCAGTACGCCGCGCGCTGCCGTCGTGGTGCATCGCTCTCCGTAATGGTGCGCCGTGGCGCGCGCTGCGCGCACGACGATGGAGCGCGCATGCGCTCGCAGAGTGCATCGAGTCGGCATCGTTCTTGCTTGATCTCGTAGATGTCCCGATGTCCCAACGAGGAGTTGAATCGCTCATGAGCACTGATACGGTCGCACGCAGGCCCGAGCCGGACTGGCGGGCGGACGCTCCCGCGCACACGAGCCCCGGCGAGATCGCGATAGGTGTCGTCGTCGGGCGGGCGTCGGAGTTCTTCGACTTCTTCGTCTACGCCATCGCCTCGGTGATGGTTTTCCCGAAGCTCGTCTTTCCCTTCGTGGACGCGCTCACCGGCACGTTGCTGTCCTTCGCCGTGTTCGCGCTCGCGTTCGTCGTCCGCCCATTCGGGACGGCTCTCTTCACGACGCTCGAGCGAGTCCGCGGCCGCGGGATGAAGCTGACGGTCGCGCTGTTCCTGCTCGGCGGCTCGACCGTCGCCATCGCATTCGTTCCCGGCTATGCGCAGATCGGCTCCGCGTCGGTGCTGCTGCTCGCGCTGTTCCGCATGGGACAGGGTCTTGCGCTCGGCGGCACCTGGGACGGACTCGCCTCGCTCCTCGCTCTGAATGCGCCCGAGCGCCGCCGCGGCTGGTACGCAATGCTTCCGCAGCTCGGAGCTCCGATCGGCCTCATCGTCGCGAGCGCGCTCTTCGCATTCTTCGCGACCCAGCTCTCGTCCGAGGATTTCCTCGACTGGGGCTGGCGCTATCCGTTCTTCGTCGCCTTCGCCATCAACGTCGTTGCGCTCTTCGCGCGGTTGCGCATCGTCGTCGCGCCCGAGTACACGAGGCTGTTCCGCAACCGCGAGCTACAGCCTTCCGAGATCCGCACCACGCTGCGCGCCGAGGGACACCACATCGTCATCGGCGCCTTCGCCCCGCTCGCGAGCCTCACGCTGTTCCACACCGTGACGGTGTTCCCTCTGTCGTGGGTGCTCCTGTTCACGCGGCAGAGCGCCGCGCGCTTTCTGCTCATCCAGACGGCAGGCGCCGCCGTGGGCATCGTTGCGATCCTCGCGTCCGGCTGGCTCGCCGACCGCACGGACCGCCGCGCCGTGCTCGGCACGACCGCCGCGGCGATCGCGGCCTTCAGCGGATTCGCTCCCCAGCTGCTCGACGGCGGGGAGATCGGCGAGGCGCTCTTCATGCTCCTCGGCTTCGCGCTCCTCGGCCTGTCCTTCGGTCAGTGCTCGGGCGCCGTGGCCGGGAGCCTCGCGACGAAGCATCGCTACACCGGCTCGGCGCTCACATCCGACCTCGCATGGCTCGTCGGCGCCGCCTTTGCGCCCCTCATCGCGCTCGCCCTGTCGAGCCGCTTCGGGCTCATCTGGGCGGGTGCCTACCTGCTCTCGGGCGCGGCCTGCACGCTCGCCGCGCTCGCGATCAACCGGCAGCTCGAGGCGCAGGACCGCTGAGGGGCGCCGCGCCCCTGGGGCGATTCCGCCCACGAATCCGAGCACCGTCCCCGCCGTCTCGGTAGACTCGCCCCCTTGATGCCATAGAGGGGGTCCCATGGCCGCAAACGCCGAGAGCGCCGTCGATCTGTCCCGTCTGCTCGACGAGCGGGCGATCTCTGCCCTGCAGGCACTCGTTGCGGTACTGAGTGCCCTCATCATGTTCGTGGACGGCTACGACGTGCAGGTGATGGCGCTCGCCGTCCCGCTGGTGTCTCACGAATGGTCGCTCACCCCGCCGCACTTCAGTCTCGCGCTCTCCGCGGTGCTGTTCGGCATCTGTGTGGGCGCCGCGTTCCTTGCGCCGCTCGGCGATCGGGCGGGCCGGCGGAGGCTGCTCATCATCGCGATGACGGTGATCGGCCTTGCGACCATGGCGACCTCCACGGCCGGCAGCCCGGCCCAGTTCGTGCTGTGGAGGCTCCTCACGGGGATCGGCCTCGGGATGAGCATCCCCAACTGCAATGCGTGGACGGCCGAGTACGTGCCGGTGCGCAGCCGGCCGACGATCCTGGTCGTCATGAACGCGGCCATCGGCGCGGGCTCCTTCTGTGCCGGCTTCATCGCCCCGGTGATCTTCGCGCACTGGGGCTGGCGCGGCGCGTTCGTGATCGGCGGCGTGACGCCGCTCATCATCGGACTGCTCATCGTCCTCTCGGCGCCGGAGTCGCTCAAGTTCCTGGTCCTGCGCCGCCCTCAGGACCCCCGGATCGCCTCGATCCTCGCGCGCATCGCGCCGGACGTGGATCCGGCGACGCCCTTCCAGCGCCCCCCGGCGACCGCGGTATCGCGCTGGTCCCTGGTCGACCTGCTCGGCCCGATCTATCGGCGCCGGACTTTCGTGCTATGGGGCGTCGTCGTCGCCGACCTGTTCGCGCTCTATGTGCTCATCAGCTGGCTCCCGACCCTCCTTCAATCGGCCGGCTGGCCGCTCAATGCCGCTCTGCGCGGCGCGGTGCTCATCCAGGCCGGCGGAGTCGCGGGCGGGATCCTGCTCTCAGCGTTCCTGAGCCGCGGCGCGACCATACCCGCTCTGTTCGTCGCGTACCTGATCACGGCCGCGTGCCTCGTGCTGTTCCACCTGGCGCCGGCGGCGTCCGCCGCGAGCTGGATCGCGCTGCTCGTGATCGGCGGCGGCACCAGCGGCGCGCAGCTGTGTCTCAATGCGCTCGCGACGGCGTACTACCCGCCGGCGATCAAGGCGACGGGCATGAGCTGGGCCGGGGTTGTCGGTAATTTCGGCGCGTTTCTCGCGCCCGTCGCCGGTGGCTGGGGCATCGAGCAAGGCTATTCGTCGGGGAGTATTCTCGCGATGCTCGCAGTGCCCCTCGTGCTCTGCGCGCTCGGCGTACTGTTCATGCGCCGCGAGTGGCAGTGGAACTAAGCTCGCGGGCCGCCCGGCGCCTGTAGCGGCGCCTCGATGCGCCGGCCGGCCTGCGTCTCAATACTCGAACTGGTACGAGAGACCGACGCTGCTGCCCGGATCGTTCTCCGGCGTCGTGCCCTGCGCGGTGGCGGAGCCGTTGCCGAGCTTCGTCTGCAGCTTCAAATGCTTGCTGAGCGTGATATCCACCTCGAGCTGGCTCGTGCCCGTCGTGTTCTGCGTCGCCGCGACGAACACGCGGCTCGACACGTAGCGGCCCGCCGTGAGGCTCGCTCCGGAGGTCTGGGGGGTGCCGTTCGCGCTGGTGGTCGTCGCGCTGCCGACCGTCAGGCGATTGAGGCCGAGAGCCTTCTGGACCTTCGCGAGCGGATTGAGCCCGCTGCCGCCGATCCCGCTCAAGGAAGCGAGCGCCGCGCCGATCTCGGCCACCTGCAGTCCCGTTAGCTGCGAGGCGCTCTCGCCGAACAGCAGCCGCGCGAGGATCTCGTCCTGCGGCAGCTGCGGACTGCTGGTCAGCGTGAATTTCGGCGCGTCGGCGAGACCCGTGATGCGCAGCGTCACCGTTGCATCGGCTGCGGTCGCCTGCGCGGTGAAGTCGAGCGTCGGATCGATCTTGCCCCGCAGGCCCGCGCCGTTGAAGCTCACCTCGCCCCGCGTGAAGTTGAGCTGCGTGCTCGAGAGCGTGAACGTGCCCATGATGAGCTGAAAGCCGCCCCTCACCTGCGGCGCTTCGCTGGTACCGAGGAGGGTCAGGCTTCCGCCGAGCTCGGCGTTGAGCCCCCGGCCTTGCACGAGAATCTCGCGGGGCGCCGCGAGCGAGACATCGAGGCCGATCGCGAGGCGCCGCTTCTCGGGCTCGGGAGGCGCCTCGCCCGGGCGGCGCACGTCGAGCACCGAGACGTTGGGAGGCAGGCTGTCCGGGATGCCGATCTGCGCGCGATTCAAATGGACCGTTCCCGTCACGTCTATGCGTTGCCGCATCGTTCCCTTGACGTGGATGTCGGCGTTGAGATTGGCCGTCAGAATGTCGCTCGTGATCGGCTGTGCGTTCTTCGCGGTGAGCTCGACGTCGATCGGCATCTTCGACTTCAGAACGCCGAGTGTGCCGCTCATCGACACCTCGCCCGCCCCCGCGTGCGCGGTGAGGCTCGCGATGCGGAGGATCCCCTGGCCGCCGGTGAGCCGCGCGCTGATATCGTCGAAGTGCACACCCTGCGCGTAGTCGCGGATGTCGCCGCGGGCGAGCTCGATGCTGCCGCCGATTTCGGGCGCCTGGGCAGGGCCCGTCACCGTGGCATTGACCGTGAAGGTGCCCGCGGCGCGCTCGCCGTGTGCCTCGAGCAGCGGATTGGCGAGGGCGGCGTCGAGCTTTCCGGAAAGCTCGAGGCTCAGCGTGCCCGCGGCGGTGAGCGGCGCCTGCCCCGTCAGCTTGAGCTGCGAGGCGCGGCC
>JASHYG010000362.1 GCA_030043215.1 Gammaproteobacteria bacterium | reverse complement strand
GAACTTCGCGTGGCGGAGCCAGTCCCGCACCGAGCCTTCGTTTCCGCAGGTGTAGCCGAGCACGTGGGACAGCGCCTGCTCGGTTTGCACCCTGCGGCCGCCGCGCCCGATGACGACGACGATCTCCCCCTCGTAGTCGAGCTGCTCGGACTCCCGGGGCCTGACGATCGGCTCCTCGTGAGCGCAGAGCGAGGTGTGGGTGCGCATGAAGACGCTCGGATACTTCGGCCGCTCGCTGCCGTCCCGGTACTCCTCGTTCCGCTCGGGGTAGTTGACCCCGATGCAGAAGTAGCGGGTGCGCCCCGCCGGCGCGAGGATCTTCACCTCGCCAAGCGCATAGTCGGCGGCGGTGCCCGAGCGCACCAGCTCGCGGGCGGGCGCGAGCACATCGCTCGGGCCGAGCGCTCCGCCGGGCGCGACCATACCTGACCGAATGAACGACGTGAGGTCCAGCGCGCCGGCGTCGAGCCTTGCTCCGAGGTCGAGGACGCCGCCGTCGACCAGTGCGCCGAAGGATTGCCGGCCACGGGCCGAGAAGTTGAGCAGCTTCACGCCGGGCGGCCCTGCGTGGCTGGCGCGCTTCCCTCGAGCAGGCGAGCGCGCTCGAGGACTCCGTCGAGGCGCCGCTCGAGGTCCGCCGTGGCCGGCATCATGGGCAGGCGATGCTCGTTCGTCCGCAGCAGCCCGAGGCGCCTCATCATGTACTTGATCGGGATGGGGTTGGTGTCGAAGAAGACCGCCTGGTTCAGCTCGAACAGCCGGTGGTGCAGCTCCCGGGCCCCCGCGAGGTCGTTGCGCGAGACCGCCTCGCAGAGGTCCGCGAGGATCCGCGGCTGCAGGTTGCCGACGGCGTTCATGAGCCCGCACGCCCCGACCGCCAGCATCGGGAAGCTCAGCTCCTCGAGGCCGACGAAGACCTTGAACCCGGTGCCGAGCGCCGCGAAGCACTCGGAGACGAACCCGAGATCGTTCACGGCATGCTTCATGCCGACGAAGGTCGACGAGCGTTGCCGCAGCTCCTTCAGCGTGTCGAGCGTGACGCTCACCGCCGCGCGGCCCGGGATGTGATACACCATCCACGGGAGCGGCGCGATGGACGCGAGCTCCAGATAGTAGGCGACGAGCCCGCGCTGCGGCGGCCTCAAGAAGTACGGCGTCACGATGAGGAGCGCATCGGCCCCCGCGCGGGCCGCGTGCTCGGTGAGCCGCTTGCTATCGGCGAGCGACTGAGTGCCGGTCGCGGCAACCACCGGCACCCGCCCCGCGGCAACCTGTATCGCGACGTCGACCAGCCGGTTGCGCTCCTCCACGCTGAGCGTGGAGGGCTCGGCGGTCGTGCCGTTGACGAGAATGCCATGGGTGCCGTTCTCGATCTGGAACGACACGAGCCGGGCATAGGTGTCGTAGTCCACCTCGCCCCCGCGAAACGGCGTGATCAGAGGCGGCATCGAGCCCTGCAGGCGGTCCGGACGGTCAGTCATGCTCGTTCTCTCGTTGGCCCCCCGCGCTCACGGGCGTATCCGCGCTCAGCCGGCGAGCTTCGGCACGCGATGCGTGCCGTGAGCGAGGCAGATGTTCTTCGTCTCCATGTAGAAGTCGAAGCTGTAGTCGCCGCCGTCGCGCCCGATCCCGCTTGCCTTGATCCCGCCGAAGGGCGCCGGCAGATGCCGGTTGTTCTCGGAATTCACCCAGACCATGCCGGCGTCGACGCCGTGCGCGATGCGCAGCGCGCGGCCGGCATTCTCAGTCCAGACGTACGCGGCGAGGCCGTACCGCACATCGTTCGCGATGCGCAGGGCATCCGCCTCGTCGTCGAACGGGATGACGGTGAGCACCGGCCCGAAGATCTCCTCCTGGGCGATGCGCATGGCGCCGCGCGCCCCGGTGAGGAGCGTCGGCTCCACGTAGGGGCCGCCGAGGCCCGCCACGCGCCGCCCACCGCAGCGGATCTCCGCACCCTCGCCGCGCGCGACCTCGAAGTAGCTCAGCACCTTCTCGAGATGGCGCTCGTGCACGAGCGGGCCGATCTCCGTTGCAGGATCGAGCGGATGGCCCACCTTCAAGCGCCGGACGCGCTCGGCGATGCGCGCGACGAAGCGATCGTGTATGGAGCGTTGCACGAGCAGCCGGCTCGCGGAGGTGCAGCGCTCGCCGTTCAGGCTGTAGATCATGAACACGACGGCATCGAGCGCACGGTCGAGATCCGCATCGTCGAACACGATGACGGGATTCTTGCCCCCGAGCTCGAGATGCACGCGCTTGAGCGTCGGGGCACCCTGGCTCAAGATGAGGCTTCCCGTGCTTGACTCGCCGATGAACGCCGTGGCGCGAATGTCGGGATGCTCGGTGAGGGCACGCCCGGTCCGCTCGCCGATGCCATTGACGAGATTGACCACTCCCGGCGGCACGCCGGCCTCGGACACGATCTCCGCGAGCAGCATGGCCGTGAGCGGGCTCCACTCGGCGGGCTTGTGCACGACCGTGCACCCCGCCGCGAGCGCCGGGGCGATCTTCCAGGTGGAGAGCATGAAGGGAGTGTTCCAGGGCGTGATGACGGCCACCGGCCCGAGCGGCTCGCGCACCGTGTAATTCAGGTGCTCGGCAGCCGGAAGCGCGAGGCCGTCCGCCGAGCCCGGCGCGCGGTCGGCGAAGAAGCGGAAATTCTCCGCCCCGCGCTCCGCCGCCTTGCTCATGAATCGCAGGGCCTGCCCGGTGTCCAGGCACTCGATGAGGGCGATCTCCTCGCTCCGCGCCTCGATGAGATCGGCGATGCGGTGCAGGAGCGCGCGCCGCGCCGGGCCCGTCGTCTTGCGCCAGGCGTCAAATGCGGTCTTCGCCGCCTGGGCTGCGGCATCGACATCCTCGTCGTTACCGCAGACGACCTTGCAGAGCAGGCTCCCGTCGACCGGCGAGCGATTCTCGAAGACTTCCGTGCCGCGCCCGCGCTCGCGACGCCCACCGATGAAGTGGCCGAGCGGCGCGCCGCGGAAGCGCTCGAGGGCGCGCGCGGCCTTCTCGAGATTGCTTGCCAGGGCGGCGCTCATTTGGCCTGCCGCCGCCTCACGTACTCGTGCAGATTGTTCTTCTTGAAGTTGAGCTCCGGGTGGAGCTCCTGCATCTCGACGCTGATGCCGAGCGGCATGCTGCCGGAGAGCTCCGCGAGCTCGTCGCAGGTTGCGCCGAAGATCTTCTCGCAGGCCTTGCGGCGGGTGGCCAGGTCGCGCCCGTGTCCCACACGAACCGAGAGATGCACGAACGCGTTGTCCGGGTGGCCATCCGCGATGCAATACGACTGCGTCTCGTAGGCGCGGGTGCGTATGCCACCGATGGGGAAGATGCCCGTAGCGAGCGCAGCCTCGTGCACCGCCCGGACGAGCCGGGGCAGATCGATCCGACCGCGCAGGTTCGAGGAATGCTCGATCAGGATGTGCGCCATGGACGGCTCCGGACGGGGAGGTACTTAACATCGCAACTGTCTCACGGGAGACTCGCGGCGACAAGATCCGGGGTCGCCGAGGCTCCAGGCCGCTCCCGCCTCGTTGCGCTCCGATGCTTGACCGAAGGAGGGCGCCGGGCAATGCTGCGGAGGTTCAACTACCGAGGGTGCAGCCATGGCCTCGAGCGGCAAGGTCGCGATCGTCACCGGAGCGGGTAGCGGCATCGGCCGGGCCGTCTCGCTCGCGCTGCTTGCCGACGGCTACCGCGTCACGCTCGCCGGCCGTCACCGGCCGACGCTGGAGCAAACCGCGGCCGAGGCCGGCGCAGCCTCCGGCAACGCCCTCGTGGTCACGGCCGACGTGACGGATCCCAGGTCCGTGCACGCGCTGTTCACGCGGACCCAGGAGGTGTTCGGGCGGCTCGATGTCCTGTTCAACAACGCCGGAGTGACCGCACCGGCCGTGCCGCTCGAGGAACTCCCGTACGCGCAATGGGCCGACGTGATCGCGACGAACCTCACCGGCGCCTTCCTCTGCACACAGGAGGCGTTCCGGATCATGAAGAGCCAGACTCCCCGCGGAGGCCGCATCATCAACAACGGCTCGATCTCGGCGCACGCGCCCCGGCCGCACTCGGCCGCCTACACCGCGAGCAAGCACGCTATCACCGGCCTCACGAAGTCCACCTCGCTCGACGGCCGGGAGTACGACATCGCCTGCGGCCAGATCGACATCGGCAACGCGCGCACGGAGCTCGCCGCCCAGCTCTCCGCCAAGTCGAAATCGCCCGAGCCGCTGATGGACGTGAAGTACGTCGCGAGCGCCGTGCTGCAGATGGCGAGCCTGCCGCTCGATGCGAACGTTCTGTTCATGACGATCATGGCCACCCGGATGCCGTACGTCGGCCGCGGGTGAGGAGCGAGCGAGGACATCATGCTGACGCTGTATCACTGGGAACCCAATGCCAATTCGGGCAAGCCCATGCTCGCGCTGGCGGAGAAGGGCGTCGAGTACCAGAGCCACTACCTCGACCTGCTCAACTTCGACCAGCACAAGCCGGATTACCTCCGGATCAATCCGGATGGCACGATCCCTGCCCTGGTGCACGGCGACCGGATCCTCACCGAGTCCACGCCGATGATGGAATACATCGACGAGACGTTCGAGGGCCCGCCGCTGCGGCCGGCCGACCCCAAGGAGCGCTGGCGCATGCGCTGGTGGATGCGCTTCTTCGACTCCTACTTCGCGCCCTCGCTCAGCATGATCGGGTGGAGCGTCTTCGTCGGGCCCGCGGTGCGGAGCCGCGACCGGGCGGAGCTCGAGGCGGCGATCGAGCGCATTCCGCTCGAGTCCCGCCGCGTCGCGTGGCGCAAGGCCATGTTCAACCAGTTCTCCGAGGCCGAGCTCGCCGAATCGCGTCGCCGCGCGGCGTTCGGCACGGCCGCGCTGGAGCGGCACTTGGCGGCCCATCCGTGGATCGCGGGAGACACTTTCTCGCTCGGCGACATCAACGGCTTCAATCTCGGCTACGCGTTGCCGCTTTCCCAGCCGGACCGCTGCAACGACGAGCGGACTCCGCACATCATGGAGTGGCTCCGCAAGATCTACGAGCGGCCGGCGACCCAAGCGACCTGGGCCAAGGGCCGCACGCAGATGGCCTCCCGGGTCACGATGCTCAAGCGCAAGTCCTGATAGAGAGTCCGGACGGCCGGTCGAGGGAATCTCCACATGCTAGAGCTCTATCACTCAGAACCGAACATCTATTACTTGAAGCCGCTGATCGCGCTCGAGGTTGAGCCCCGACTCCACGTTCTGCGGAAAGCTCGGGGAGAACTGCTCGAAGCTCGTCGGATCGAAGTAGCGGCTCGCGAACGGCGCCTTCACCTC
>JASHYG010000361.1 GCA_030043215.1 Gammaproteobacteria bacterium | reverse complement strand
AGGCGCCTTGCCGGCTCTCGCTCGGGAGCTACCGGCACGCCTACTGGACCCTCGCTCAGATGATCGCGCACCATACGCTCACCGGCTGCAACCTCGAGCCCGGAGATTTGCTCGGGACGGGCACTCAATCGGGGCCCCTGCCGGAGCAGGCCGGATCGCTGCTCGAGCTTTCCCGCGGCGGCCGCGAGCCGGTGCGCCTTCCGAACGGGGAGACGCGCAGCTTTCTTAAGGATGAGGATGCCGTGATCCTGCGCGCCTGGTGCGAGCGCCCGGGAGCGGCGCGCATCGGGTTCGGCGAGGCTGCGGGCCGCGTGCTACCCGCGCTCGGATGAGGGAGGCTCCGTTCCCATGCTGCAGCTCTACGGCTATTTCCGCAGCTCCGCCGCTTACCGGGTGCGGATCGCGCTCAATTTGAAAGGGCTGCCGTACGAGGCGGTCCCGGTCCACTTGCTGCGCGGCGGCGGCGAGCAGCACGGCCAGCCGTTCGCCGACCGCAATCCGGCGCGCCTCGTGCCGGTGCTGCAGGACGGACCGGCCGCGCTCACTCAATCGCTCGCCATCATCGAGTACCTCGAGGAGACCCATCCCTCGCCGCCGCTCCTGCCGCGCGGAGCGCTGGAGCGCGCCCGGGTGCGCGCGCTTGCGCTCGCCGTCGCCTGCGACATTCATCCGATCAACAACCTGAGGGTCCTGCAGTATCTGGACTCCGAGCTCGGCGTGGATACGGATGGCAGGAGCGCGTGGTCGCGCCACTGGATCGAGCTCGGCTTCAACGCCATCGAGCGGACGCTCGCCGAGAGTGGCGCGGCCGGAGATTTCTGCCACGGCGAGTCGCCCACCCTGGCCGATTGTGTCCTGGTACCGCAGGCGCTCAACGCGTTGCGCGCCAAGTGCTCGCTCGAGCGCTATCCGGTCATCCGTCGCATCTACGAGCACTGCATGCGACTCCCGGCATTCCAGCGCGCGGCACCGGAGGCGCAGCCCGATGCCGAATAAAGCGGTGAGGGCGCCGCGCCCCCGGCCCGTGCCGCGTCGAGTGGCCGGGGCGCCGCGGCTCGATCGCATGCCGAGCCGCGCGAGGGGCACGCTGCGGCTCGACGACTACTTGCCCTACCGTCTGTCGGTGGCGGCCAACGCCGTCTCGCAGCTCATCGCGCGCGCGTACCGGGACCGGTTCGGCCTCAAGGTTCCCGAGTGGCGCCTGATCGCCGTGCTCGCGGATGCGGGGCTGCTCACGCCGCAGGCGCTCTGCGAGCGCACCGTCATGGACAAGGTGACCGTCACGCGGGCCGCGCAGGGCCTCGTGAGGCGCCGGCTGATCCAGCGCGAGCCTCACGCGAGCGATGGCCGCTCGCATCGCCTGAGGCTCACGGCAGCCGGGCGGCGGCTCCACGGGCGGATCGCGCCGCTCGCCCTCCATTACGAGGCGTGCCTGCTCTGCGGCATGAATCCCCGCGCCATCGAGACGCTGGAGCGGCAGCTGCGGCGCCTGCAGCAGGCGGCGGATGTCCTGAGCCGGGCATGACGACATAGTCGACACCGCGATACGCGGAAAACTCCGGCGTGCTGCGAGCGTCGACATGTCAAGACGTTCGGCGAGTGCAGGCGTACACTACCCCATGGCCCCGATGAATGAGCGCCGCACCGGAGATTAAGGCGATGAGCACTCGAGCCAAGCCGAAGGGCTTCCCACTGCCGAGCTCGCTGAAGGTCGTTCCAGGGACCGAGCGCGCGCAAGCGGCCTATCCCTACTACACTCAGTTCACTGCGGCGGACGACGAGCGCTTCTGGTTCTACAATTCCATGCACTTTCCCGAGCCCATGTCGGCGTTCGACATGGTGACGGCGGAGGCCGCCTATTGCGCGCTCGGCTCCGCGAACACCCGCGTCCACAGTCTTCCAACCACTCTCGGTATCGACCACCGGATCATCAACGGCCGGGTGTACATCGGCGGCAACGCCGTGACCGACCCGCAGCAGATCGCCCGCCGGACCGTCGAATTCCAGCAGCGGGCGTTCTACTACTACGAGAACTGGGAGCGTCTCTACGCCCAGTGGCGCGAGAAGATGCTCGCGCTGATCCGGGACGCGGAGGCGCTGCCGAAGCTCGAGCTCCCGGAATTCGAGCCCATCGAGCACGTCCGTGCGGGACGCGGAGTGGCCTCGAACCACTACCTCCTCGACGCCTACTACAAGACGCTCGAGGGCTATTTCCGGATGTGGCACCACCACTTCGAGTTCCTGCTGCTCGGGTATGGTGCCTACATGACCTTCTTCGGCTTCTGCAAGAAGGCCTTCCCGGAGATCAGCGATCAAACGGTTGCCCGGATGGTCGCCGGCATCGAGGCGGAGATCTTCCGTCCGGACGAGGAGGTGAGGCGCCTCGCGCGCCGGGCCGTCGAGCTCGGCGTGGACGGGTGCTTCCGGGAGGGCGCCTCGGCCGATGCCGTCATGCGGTCGCTGCAGCAGGCAGGCCTCCCGGGCCAGGATTGGCTGAAGGAGCTCGAGATCTCCCGCCATCCCTGGTTCAACATCAACGTGGGCGATGGGTTCTATCACTATCACCGCTCGTGGAACGACGATCTGTCGATGCCGTTCGCGGGGATCCCCGGATACGTGAGCCGCGTGAAGGCCGGGGAGTCGCTCGAGAGGCCCTTCGAGAAGCTGCAGGCGGAGCGCTGGCAGCTGATTGCCGATTACCGCGAGCTGCTCGGCTCCGAGGAGGAGCGGGCAGCCTACGATCAGATGATCACGCTCGCTCACCGCGTGTTCCCGTACGTCGAGGGCCACAAGTTCTATTGCGAGCATTGGTACACCAACCTGTTCTTCAACAAGATCCGGGAGTTCGGCGGACTGCTCGCGAAGCACGGATTCTTCGCCGATGCGGAGGATGTCTTCCAGCTGACCCATTTCGAGCTCGAGTCGGCGATCATCGACCTCATG
>JASHYG010000360.1 GCA_030043215.1 Gammaproteobacteria bacterium | reverse complement strand
CGACCGTGTTGCGCGAGACGCCCGCCTCCCGGGCGAGCGCCACCTGGGTGAGGTTGCGCCCAAGCCGCGCAGCGGCCATGCGCGAGCCGAATTCTTCCAGAATCGCAATGTCCGTTAGGGTATGAGAAGATCTCAAAACACACCTTATCAGGAGCACTGATTGGGGATTTAGTCATTATTATACCTATTTAGGTGTGCAATATAAATTAACAATGAATAGTTTATGCATCCTATAAGGTGCAAAAAAGATAAATTATCAAATTATGCCCCGGATAAGGGGCGTTACTAAGCATGGTGGTCGTTGACTGTCGACACTGCCTGCAATAGGCGCGGAATCGCGCTCAGCGCGCTTTGCCTTAACAGCTCCAACTGCGACAGTCCGCGCGCGTCCGAGTGAAACCAGCGCTTCAGTCCCGCCCAGCGCTCCCGCCAAGCGTTGATCGGGCTCGACACTGCCGCGGACTCGGTCTCCGCTTCGCCCGACGCGACATCACGTGCTTCCCGTTCGGCGGCGAGCGCGAGCAGGCGCGCCCGGATGTCCTCTCATGCCCGTCGCACGACGTGGTCCGGTTGCAAGCGTAACTTGCAGAACGGAAACTGATCACCGATGAGCAGAAAGACCAAGCTGTCACACCTTCGCCGGCCCGCCCATCTCGCACCCGAGGTGTGGCAACGACAGCTGCGGCGGCAGTTCGGCCGCGAGCAGAAGCTGAGGATCGAGAACCTCGGCGACGAGCCGATATTCTCGGAGTACCGAGTCAGCAATCCGAAGAGCGGCGGTGCCTATCGCGTCGCCATTCGCGGCATGCATCCCGGCGATAACTTCTGCGCATGTCCGGACTTCGCCACGAACGATCTCGGTACCTGCAAGCACATCGAGTTCGTCCTGGCGCGCATCGAGCGTCGCCCCGGGGGAGTCCGGGCGCTGCGCCGCGGCTTCCGCCCCCGGTACAGCGAGATCTATTTGCGATATGGCGGCGAGCGGCAAGTACTGTTCCGCGCTGGCTCATCGTGTCCGCCTGACCTGGCCAGGAAGGCCAAGACGCTGTTCGATGCAGGATCCGCCAATGCGCTTGCGAGCAGCAAGTACCTGGAGCTCGATGGATTCATCCGTTCCAATGAGAAGCCTCAGCCGGTACAGGTCGCTTCCGACACTGACACACCTGCAATGACGTCTCTTTTTCAGAACCCAGAATCTTTAGCTACTGCTGCACTTTCGCGGCGTTTGCGGCCGCGCCGACAGCATTGGCGCGTTCTTGGATGTCGGCGCAGCGTTCGATAACAAGCTTGAAGGGTTCGGGATCGCGAAGGAATAGGCGCCCCTGCACCATCTTCCCATAGTCTGCTTCAAGTAACTTCAATACGTCGCCTTGGGGAACGAGAACGAGGCCCCCGTTTATGGCGTTGAAGTAGTCAATCCTGTTGCCCTGAGTATCCTTCTCGATGAAGAACCTGGATTTGTGATCGGCGACGCGTTGAACGATGTCGCGAGCATGGATTGCTGCTTCAATGTGGCCGGGTGCATCCAGCCTCACGATGTCGGACCAATGGCGTGCCATCTGATCCTTGATGTTCCCCTGGAGGCAGAAGACATGGATGGCCGTCATCTTTTCCCATACCGTGCGCTCGACGCGCATGACGCGAACGTCTGCGTTCGGAAAGATCACCTCTGGTAGGTGCTCAGCGGCGTCGCATGACACGGAAGCAGTGACCGTGGGTTCGCCCGTGGAGCGGCCGCTAAACTCGATCTTGATGTAGGGCCCGACATAAACATACCCGCTCACCTGGGCTTCATACTCGATGTAGATACTTTCGCCCTTGTCGATGCGCAATTTGGCGGCGAGTTTGTCCGCCTCCAGGCAGCTTTGGGTGTAGGGCCGCACCTCGTCGTTGAGCCATTTAGCGAGACGCCCCTCGATGATCTCGCGCCACTTGGCGGCCTGAGACTTCGATGCGGGCAGGGCATCGGGACCGGCATCTTTGACGAGGTCAGGTGCGATCGAACGGATGTCATAGGTGACATCGATATCCTCCGAAAATCGATCGATTGCGCGGTAGACCTTGGAGAGCGAGGTGCCGCCCTTGAAGATCAGATGCTGGGCAAAAGGCGATCTAAAGAGGGCCGAGAGAGTCCAGACGACCCACACATCTTTCTCGAGGATGTGGACAGGTCGTCCGGACTTGGAGGCCGCAACCGCCAGAGCTTCCTTGCGGTCAGTCGGTGAGAGGGCGAAGAAGCGCTCGGCCATCAGGCTGCAAGTTCGAGGCTGATCGTCTCAGCCAGCCAGCCAGGCAAGGATGACCGAGAAGCGACGAGCTCCTCGCGGACCTCAGGGGTGAGTCTCGGCTTCAGTTGCTCGAGGGCCTTTCGGGCGTGAGGACGTCCGCTCCATGCGAGCGCTCGGAGTACTTCTCCGGACTCTCGATTCGCATTCAGAAGCTGCCAGGACGGAACGTGCTCCAACTCGATGCTCTGAGCACCGAGCTTGAGTTGGCGGCTTGGACCCGAAGTCAGATACGTCGTGCGCATCGGGACCTGAGTCGTCAACCTTAGACGATTCGCGGCTGCTGCGCCGTGGGGCGCAATCGTCTCTCCACGCAGCCTTGCGGACTCCGCCACGACTTTTTCTGGTGATGGGGCGCGCGCGCCGAATCGGCTTTCAACCGGCAGCACATACAAGCCCCGTCCCGAGCGCAGGAGCTTCCCGGCGCGAGAAAGACGAGACAGCGTCTGGTCGATCGCGGCTCGAGTGCTCAGGTGCAGGAAGCCCTTGGCTGCCAGGGGAGCGCCCTCCGGCAGGGTGGAGGCATAAGCCAGAATCTGCTGTGGGAGCTTCGTTTTCATACGTCAGAAGTATATATGAGTTTCTGACATTTTCAAGAGTGCATCTTTCAATTAAAAATTAGTGAGTTACGACCGAGTCACGTCTTGGCAAGAGCTCTAGCCGCTCTTCGCCGATTCGCCCCTGGATTTGAGCGCGGTCGGCCACCCTGGTGACGGCCATTCAGACACTTGCGTGCGTGCCGGGGCGGAAAATGGCTGTATGCAGACCCACGGGGGTCGCCCCTCGAAGAATCAAAGCCTTACCCTCGCGCTACCGGGCGAATCGGCGAAGAGCGGTTAACTCTCACGTATCTGAGAAACGTGATAGCTCTGTAGAGCTTGATATGGCATGGAGACGGGTCTTCGGGCGAGACGCCTTCCGGGAGGCCCTGTCCCCGGAGCGTGTCGAGCTCAGATTGCGTGTGCCAGGAATGTGCCGTGGCGAGTTTGGGGGCCGGCACGACCCCCTGTGTTACGATTTTCTAGATTGCCGGCTGGGGAGGCCGTCATGACTCGCACTCTCACCGCCTTCTCACTTGCCGTTGCTGCAGCCACGAGCGTCGCCGCCGCAGCCGGACCCCACGGCTTCGCGGACCGAGTCTACGAGGACGGGTACGTCTACACCGTCGACGCCGGCGACTCCGTCCAACAGGCGCTTGCCGTCCGGGCGGGCGTGATCGTCTATGTGGGCGACAATGCGGGCGTGAGATCGTGGATCGGCCCGCACACGATCGTCGAGGATCTTCAGGGTCGGATGCTGATGCCGGGTCTAGTGGATGGCCACATGCACCCGCTCGCCGGCGGCTACAGCCTGCTGGGCTGCGATCTGAAATACGAACGCCTGACGGCGCGGCAGGTCCTCGACCGCATTCAGAAATGGCTCGACGACACTCGTGATCAGGAGCCTGGCGGCTGGCTGCAGGTCCGAAACTGGTTCCAGGAGGCGATGATCGGCGGGAACGTCATGTCCCGCACGATGCTGGATGGGCTGCAAACCCGCCGCCCGATCTTCGTGATCTCCTCCTTCGGGCACACCGCGCTGCTCAACTCCCGCGCACTCGCGCTCGCGCACATCACCGCCGCGACCCCGAATATTGCGGGCGGCGCGATCGCGAAGGATGCTGCGGGGCAGCCCACTGGGCTCCTGGAGGACGCGGACATCACACTCGCTCGGCGAGCGATTCCGGCCCCGACGCCCGCCGACGACATCCGCGCAGCCGAATCCGCGCTCGCCGCGATACGCGCTCAGGGGATCACGACATTCCTCGATGCGGCCGCGACGCCTCAAACGCTCGCGGCATTCGCGGGCGCCGAGAAGGCAGGCCAGCTGACCGCGCGTGCGCACTTCGCCGTGCTCGTGCAGCCCCCTCAGGGCGTCGATCCACAGAAGGCCGTCGACTATATCCGCCATTACGCCGGCCTCTACGACCAGGGGCCCGTCGGCCCACGGCCGCGCATGACGGTTCGTAACTACAAGATGTTTCTCGATGGGGTCATCACCGCGCCGGCGCTGACCGGTGCGATGCTCGAGCCGTACTTCGTGAATGCCGGCACACAGCAGCAGCCGCACTGGGTTCCGGGCGAGAGCCGCGGCCCGGCCGTCTACTTCCCGCCAGCCGAGTTGCGCGGCCTGGTGATCGCTGCGGCGGCCGCCCATCTCGATCCGCATATGCATGCCGACGGCGATGGCGCCGTACACGCCGCACTCGATGCGATTACGGCGCTACGGCAGAAGTATCCGACGGCAGACATCCGTGCCGCCATCGCGCACGATGAGATCGTAGAGCCG
>JASHYG010000359.1 GCA_030043215.1 Gammaproteobacteria bacterium | reverse complement strand
CGATACCAGCCGTCTCGCCCCGCTCCTCGCGCAGGCGCAGGCGGCCATGCACGCGCAAGCAGACGTGGTGGAGCGCATGCACCACGGCAGCCGGCCCGAGGAGATCGCCGAGGCCCGCGCGAACGTCGCGCTGGAGGAGGCCGATGCGCGCGATGCCGCGCGCAAGTACGAGCGCCTGCTCAGCGTCTCGCAGGCTTCCGGCGGCAGGGCGGTGAGCCGGCTCGACCTGGACGATGCCAAGGCGGCCGCCGATGTCGCCGAGGCGCGGCTCAACGTCAATCGCAAGGTGCTGGCGCTCGCCGTGGTCGGCCCGCGCAAGGAGGACATTGCGCAAGCGGAAGCGCAGCTCGCCGGTGAGGAGGCGCAGGTCGCGCTGCTCGCGCAGGAGCTCGCCGACGCGGAGCTCAAGGCGCCCCTCGACGCCACCGTCAGCTCCCGCGTCGCGGAGCCCGGTGACATGTCCTCCCCTCAGAAGACGGCGTTCACGCTCGCCATCACCGATCCGAAGTGGGTGCGCGCCTATCTCTCCGAGACCGACCTCGGGCGTGTGCACCCAGGCATGCAGGCGACCGTCACCGTGGATGCCTTTCCGGGCCGGTCCTTCCCTGGCTGGGTGGGCTTCATCTCACCGGTCGCCGAGTTCACCCCGAAGACGGTCGAGACGGAGGATCTGCGCTCGAGCCTCGTCTACGAGATCCGCGTCTACGTGAAGGACCCGGACGACGCGCTGCGCCTCGGCATGCCCGCGACCGTGCACCTGCCGTTTGCGCAAACGGCGCCGGCCGCTCGGGGCACGCCGCCGTGAGCACGGAGGCTCAAGGGGCGCCGGTTGCCGTCGGGCGGGACGTTCGCAAGGCGTTTCGGGTCGGCGCGGAGAAGAAGGATGTCATCCAGGCGCTCGACGGCGTCTCGATCGAGATCCGCAAAGGGGAGCTCACGGCCCTGGTCGGACCGGACGGGGCCGGCAAGACGACGCTCATCCGGTTGCTCGCGGGACTGCTCACGGCGGATTCGGGCGAGCTGCGCGTGCTCGGCTTCGATCCCGGCGCCGATGCGCAGCCGATCCAGGAGCGGATCGGCTACATGCCTCAGAAGTTCGGGCTCTACGAGGATCTCACCGTGCAGGAGAACCTCGACCTGTACGCCGATCTGCACGGCGTATCGGCGGACGAGCGCCGCCAGCGTTACCCGCAGCTGATGCAGATGACCGATCTCGGCGCATTCACGCGGCGGCTCGCCGGCCGGCTCTCGGGCGGAATGAAGCAGAAGCTCGGGCTCGCGTGCACGCTCGTGCGCTTCCCCGAGCTGCTGCTCCTCGATGAGCCGACCGTCGGAGTCGATCCGCTCTCTCGAAGAGAGCTGTGGCAGATCGTGTACCACCTGGTGCACGACGAGGGTCTCACGGTGCTCGTCAGCACCGCATACCTCGACGAGGCGGAGCGCAGCAGCCGGGTCATCGTGCTGCACCAAGGGAAGGTGCTCGCGCAGGGTACGCCCGCGGACATCACGAAGCCCGCCGCCGGACGGGTCTTCATGACCGATCCGGCGGGCGAGAGCGCGCGGAGCCTGCAGGCGCGGTTGCTCGACGATCCCGGGGTGATCGACGCGGTGCCCGACGGCGGGCGGGTGCGCTGGGTGCGCTCTCGTGCCGCTGCGCTCGCTGCGCCTGATGCGCCTGATGCGCCTGAGGTGCCCGAGGCGCTGGAGGACGAGCGTGCGAGCTCGACTGTGGAGCTTCACGGCTCACCGGTCGAGCCGCACTTCGAGGATGGGTTCATGGTCCTGCTGCGGCAGAGCGCCGCTCGCGAGGAGGCGCCTGCGATCACGCTGGAGCGGCCGCTCTCCGTGCGGGGCGGCGAGGTGGTCGTCGAGGTCCGCGACCTGGTCAAGCGCTTCGGCGCGTTCACGGCCGTGAACGGGATCCGCTTCGAGGTGCGTCGCGGCGAGATCTTCGGGCTCCTGGGGCCGAACGGCGCCGGCAAGACCACGACGTTTCGCATGCTCTGTGGGCTGCTGGCGCCGAGCTCCGGCGTCTTGAGGATCGTCGGCGTGGACGTGCGGCACTCGGGCGCCGAGGCGCGTCAGCGACTCGGCTACGTCGCACAGAAGTTCTCGCTCTACGGCGCGCTCACGGTGAGCGAGAACCTGGAGTTCTTCGCCGGCGCCTATGGACTTCGCGGACGGCGCAGGCGCGAGCGCATCGACTGGGCCATGAGGCAGTTCGATCTCACCCGCTACGCTCAAGTGCGGAGCGGCGATCTCGCCGGGGGCTACAAGCAGCGGCTCGCGATGAGCGCCGCCTTGCTTCACGAGCCGGAGATCCTGTTCCTCGATGAGCCGACGAGCGGCGCCGATCCGCTCGCGCGGCGTGCATTCTGGCGGCGCATCACGGCCCTCTCTGATCAAGGAGTGACGGTGATCGTCACGACCCACTTCATGCAGGAGGCGGAGTACTGCGACCACGTCGCGATCATGGACGGCGGCCGCATTCTGGCGCAGGGTACGCCGGGGGAGATTCGGCGCCAGGGCCGGGCCGCCGCCGGGCACGAGCCCACCATGGAGGATGCGTTCATCACCGTGGTGGAGGCGGCGCGGGCGCGCGAGTCGGTGCAGGAGCACGCGGCGTGATCTCCACGGATTGGCGGCCCAAGGCGCGGCGCATCGCAACGCTCGTGAGGAAGGAGACGCGCCAGATGGTTCGCGATCCGGCGAGCATCGCGATCGGCGTCGTCCTGCCCGTCATCCTGATCCTGCTCTTCGGATTCGGCCTCTCGCTCGACGTGAAGAACGTGCCCGTCGCGATCGATCTGGAGGAAGCCTCGCCCGATGCGCTGAATCTCGTCGCGGGGTTCCAGCTCTCCCCGTACTTCCATCCGCAGATCGTCCATTCGATGCCGGCCGCCGAGAATCTCATGCTCACGCGCGCGGTCGACGGCATCGTTCGCATTCCGTCCGACTTCGAGCGGCGCGTCGCCGCGGGCGACGGCGAGGTGCAGGTGATCGTTCACGGCAGCGATGCGAACCGCGCGCGGATCATCGAGGGCTACGTGCAGGGCGCGATCGGCGCGTGGCTCGGCCGGGACACCGCCGAGGGGGGCAGCATGGCGGGGGTCGGGCCGGTCGGCGTGCAGAGCCGGCT
>JASHYG010000358.1 GCA_030043215.1 Gammaproteobacteria bacterium | reverse complement strand
TGCCTCCGATCCCTTGATTGAGCACGCCGATCGCGAGTCCGGCCGCACGGATGCGCCGCGCGAGATCGTCGCTCCAGCGATCGTTGCCGTTGGTGGTCGAGGCATGGCCGTCCGCGATGGAGTCGCCGAGGATCACGACCGCAGCGGCATCCGGGGGCGCGGCCACATCGACTTCGGCAATCTGGAACCAGTGAGCGAATGTCGCCGCGCCGGCCAGCTCGGGCGCCGAGACCGCATCGCCATGCACGAGGTAGGAGGTCGCGCGCGAGCCGGGGTGACTCGTCTCGCCTTGCGGCGCACGGTCGAGGTAGAGGGAGATCGCCAAGCTCGAATCGGCCGCGGCGGCGAAGTGAACCGGATCCGAAACGTACTCCGCGCCCGCGGGAATGATCACATCCGGCCGGCCGCCGAACGTGAGCGCGGTGTCCGTTGCCGCATCGACGGCCGAAGAGCCCGGTGCCGCGGCGCGCGCGATGTGGGCGCCGGCGACGTGAAGAGGCGCGGCCCCGAACGCATTGGACAGATGCACGCGCAGCACATCCCCGCCGATGGAGAGGTGCACGACCTGCCGCAGGGTCGCATCGCGCAACTCATCGGCCGGGAGCGCATTCCGTGGCTCGGGAATCTGCTCCGAAGCGGCCCAACTTCCGACCCAGTGCGTCGCTGCGGCCGGCGCCGATACCGCCGCGGGCGCCACAGATGCCGCGGCCCACGAAAGGGCGAGGACAGTGAAAGGCTTCATCTTGCTTTTGGCTTACGGCATCGCAAACCGGCTGTCCGAATCAGGGACGGCAGCCAGCACGCGGAGCGTACGGCCGCCGGAGCTCTCGAGCAATGTGCCTCGGCATCTCGGGCCCGATCCTCGATTCCAGCCGATCAGCGGACTAAGCTCGCGAGCGGCAGCAGAGTGCCAACCGGTTGGAGCTGAAGCAGCCATGGCGTCCGGAAACAAGCGCTCGAAAGTGGACCGCCAGCGGATGCCGGCAGCGATCGCGAAGGGCTATGAGCGCTACCTGAAAGTCGTGCTGGCTCTCCCCGGCACGGAAGCCTCACCCGGCCCCGGGACCCTCTGGCTCCGAGGCACGGCCGTCTTCGAGACGCCGTCGGTCAGGGTCTGCGGCAAGATCCTGTCGCGCTGGCGGACGGAGGCCGAGGGCGCTCTCGCCATCCGCTGCGACTTTCTCGATCGGCAGATCCTGCTCCAGGTGCAGCCGGACGTGTTCTTCCTGACGGACCATTACGCCCACTATCCGATGATCCTGATGCGAATGGAGAGGGTCTCGTCCGCCGTATTGACGGACGTGATCGAGCGCGCGTGGCGGTTCGTCGCGCCGGCGAAGCTCGTGAAGCAGCGTGACGCCGTCGCGGGGGCTGCGAAGCGCTGATCCGAACACCTCGAGCAGTACGCGACTCGCTCGAACTCGCCACACGCTCAAGGGGTGAAACCCGAATGGGGTGAATAAATCGATCCCGCCAACCGTATCTTGCATGCAGCACTGATGACGGAAGGAGACCCCGATGTCGGCCATACCCCAAACCGATCCCACTTATGTCGCGTACCAGCGAGGCCGCCGCATGGGGCTCGCAACCGGAGCCCTGGCTCTGAGCGTCGTGGCGTTCGTCAACCTGCTCGGAGTGGAGAAATCCGCTCTCGCCTGCGTGCTCGCGTGGCTGGCGCTCAAGGGCGCGGCGCCTGCAGCCGGTGTCATCCGCCGGGGGCGAGGCGCCCTTGCAATCGCCGTGATTCACATCCTCACGATCGGCTTCGTGCTCCTCATGTTCCACGACAAGCTGCTGCAACTGATCCACTTGCTGCAGAAACTCGGCTAGCGTGTGGCGCCGGAACGGCAGTACGCGCTCCTGCTCGAGCCCCTGCTTTCGCAGGCGGCCGGTTACGCGCGCTCGATTCTGCGCAACCGGGACGACGCGGCGGATGCCGTGCAGCAGGCCGCGCTGCGAGGTCTCGAGCGGATCCGCACCTTCGATGAGAGCCGCCCGTTCAAGGGGTGGTGGTTTGCAATTCTGCGGCACTGCTGTATCGACATGATCCGCAGTGCGAGAGCCATGCACACCGAGGGCCTGGAAGATTTCGACGCAGCGGCGGACGCTCCTCCCAACTTCGCGGACTGGGAGCAGCTGAGCACGGCGATCGGCAGGCTGCCGGAGCATCACCGGGAGATTCTGCAGCTGCGGTACTTTGCGGACCTGAGCTATCGCGAGCTCGCCGAGAGCCTGAGTATTCCACAGGGCACCGTCATGTCGCGTCTGCACCTGGCGCGAAAGGCCCTGCAGATGCAAATGATAGGAGGTGAGACGTGAATCCCATCGATCCGGCGGAGCTCTCGGCTTATCTCGACGATGAATTGAGTCCCGCCCGCGCTCGGGAGGTCGAAGCTGCGATGAGAGACTCACCCGCTCTGCGAGCGGAGCTCGACGCGCTGCTCGAAGCGGATAAGAAATGGCGCGCCGCCGTGCGCTCGGCTTCGTTTCGGCCCCGCATCCGGCTCCGCAACGCGGCGACTCCCAAGGTATCGCCATACCGCGCGGCGGGCGCACTGGCGCTCCTCGTTGCGGCGCGAGTCTTGCCGAAGCTCGGCAGCGCGTGGGACGTGGAGCTCATTGTCAATGGCATCACGCTCGTGATCGTCATGGTCTGGGTGATACGCATGACGAGAGGCGACGCACCCGTGGCGAGCGCCTGACGGAGTCGATCACGCCGGGCGGCCTGCGAGCCGCTCGTCCGGGTCTCACCGTGCGGAGAAGGCCAGCAGTACGTTTCCGGGCGTCCCCGTGACGACCCCGTACCCGGAGCCGACGAAGAGCATTCCGCCGGCCACCGTCGGCCCGGGCGCGCTGATCGAGCCGCCGTGGGCGGGAACGGCGTTGACCGTGCTGAATGGCCGCGCGGTCTCGTATGACCACAGTGGGTGGCCGTCCGAGCTGGAGAGCGCCCACAGCCGGCCATCGGAGCCGCCGACGAAGACGACGCCCGGGATGACGGTCGCCGCGGCGGAGTACGTCACCCTCTTTCCCGCCGTCGAGTTGAGCGGCGTGTACCACGCGCGACTGCCGTCCGAGATACTGAGCGCCACCACGCCACCGGCGTTCAATCCAAAATAGACGTACCGTCCGTCGAGAGCGCCGCCCCACAGCGGGCCGAGATTCCCGCGAGCATCCAGCGATGGATCCTGGATCACGTCGCGGGCGACGTTGACCCGCCACAGCAACTCGCCCCGCTTGGCCGGATCGAGCGCCAGAATGTCGCCGGGCTTGGTGCCAAATATGACGGCGCTACGTCCAGCCCGGAGACGGGCGAGCATCGGCGACATCGGAACGTCCCAGTCCGGGCCGACGACCTTCGGACAGTTGTCGGTGAAGGTCTTCCCCGTGCAGCCGACGATGAAGGAGTCGTTGGCATAGATCTGCCTCGACCACAGCACCCGGCCCGTATCCATGTCCAGCGCGAGGACCGAATCCGACGTGGGCGGCGCGGGATACGTCGACGCGTCGCCGGTCCCGACGTAGACAGCGTGCCGCCGTGGGTCGACCGTCGGTGTATTCCACACGGGCACCCCGGCGGGCGCCCACTGCTGGACTCCTCGGGAGTTCTTGCGCGTCGGATGGGGGCGCTCCGCGATGGTGTAGCGCTTCCAGAGCAATTTCCCGGTGTTCGCATCGAGGGCGCTCACGCTGCCGACCTCCGTGCAGCACGGATAGTCCAGCACCCGCGCGGAGAAGCCCTCCCACCCCGAGATGGGCACGTACAGGCGCCCGCGGTAGAGCGCGGGGGCGGCGGTGATCCGCGTGGCGAAGTTCTTCTCCACGTGCGTGATCCAGATCCTCCGGCCGGTCCGTGCGTCGATCGCGTACGCATTGGACTTCAAGTCGCCGAAGAAAACCGCATAGGACTTCCGTCCATGCGCTCGGAGCGGCCCGATGGTCATCGCGTTGCGCACGCCGGCAAGCGTCCGGTACGACCAGTAGACACACCCGGAGCGCGCATCGAGCGAATAGACGTAGCCCGTATCGGTGCCGACGAACACTCGACCTGCAACCACCGTCGGCTGTCCGAACGCCGACGTGCCGCCCGGATAGCCGAAAGCCCACTTGAGCTCGAGTCGCCCGACCGACGCCGCCGTCAACCCTGCGCTCGAGGCGCTCTGAAAGCGCCAGTTGGCGAGCCCGTTGCCCCAGCCGTTCCACGCCGGCCCGGAAAGGCTGCGCAGAGGTGGATTGCGGACGCAGCGATCGTGCATCTCGCTCGCATCCCCCGATTGGGAAGACCCGAGCAGCTCGCCGGAGAGCGACTCGGCGACCCTGCGCCGATCCTGATCGCTCAAGGTGTCGCCGACCGACTTCATGATTCCGGTCGTGAGCGCCGTGTAGATGCGCTCCGGCGTCATGGCGCGCAGAGCCTCAGGGCTGGGCGCGCGCGCGTACGCCCGATTGCCGTGGCAGGCCGTGCAGTGCTGCTGGAAGACGGCAAAGCCGAACTCCGTGCCGCTGCGCTCGGACGAGGAGGCTGGCGCGGCCGGGGCATTCCCCCCCGCGCCTGCGGCAGCGAACGTGTGCGTCCCCCAGCCGAGCGCGAGGATGCACGTCGCCACCCGGAGATAGGCACGTGCCGCCGGATCACGCATCGGTCTCTCCAAGCGCCGCCGCCGGCCTCACCTGTTCTGGTACGACTTCTCGAACATCTGCGGCAGCCCACCGTCGCTCGTGATGACTCGATGCTTGAAGTACCAGCGGCCGTTCCGCTTGACGAGCTCATCGTGCTCGCGGCCCTGCTCGATGAAATGCGGCGTCGACTGAGGAGTGTCCGAGAGGATGCCCGTCCACACCATGTCGGCGGTGGCATTATCGCCGTTGACCCTGATGCGGGGGTTCGAGATGAGCATGTGGAACCTTCCCGGCCGCCGCGGAGTCCCCTCCGCCGTTCTCTTGTACAGGTCCTCGATCTGCCGCTCGCCGCGGGCGATGAGGCCGTTCACATCGAGAATGCCGTCGGCAAGGTAGTACGATCCGAAATTGCTGTCGGTCACGCCGAAATTCTCGTAGTAGTCGGCGAGCATATCCTCGATCTGCACTCGGTCGAGCAGCGTTGCGACCGTCGTCACCGGGTATTCCGCAAGTGCCGGCCTGGCCGCTATCGCCAGCGCGAGCGCCGCCGATACCAGTACGGCGCGCCCGAGCGCTGCCCCTTTGAATCCGGTCAATCCCAGGAATGACATCGAGCGGTCTCCCCTGTGTGTGCAAACCCTCGCCTGCGCGAGGCCCCATCTCAGTATGCCACGAGACGGACCGCGGAAATCCTCGCCGACCAGAGCGAGCGATCGCGCCCGCCGCACCGCGCCGTCAGTCGCTCTTGCCCCGCGACATGAGGGCCTGGCGGTCCTTGATCCAGTTCTGGAGCGCCTCGGTGCGGTTCCTCGCGCCTTCCGGGTCGGCCTCCATCGGCAGCACAGAGTCGACGATCTCCTTGAAATGCTGGGCGAGCGGCTCTTTCTGCTCGGGATAGGGAATGATGTAGAGCTGGTTCAATTCCATGGCCTCCTTGGTGCGCCGCGCCAGCACTACTGGATCGAGGCCGTGCGCATGGATGCTGTGCAGCGATCGGATCACGTCGTCGTTGACGACGTATCCGGTATTGCCGAGGTGCGCGGGCCGGACCTTGGTCGCCTCGGCGATGTTGCTGCGGATATTCGCCGGGCACAGCACCGACACGCCGATGTGGTACTTGGCGAGAGCGAGCCGGTAGCTCTCCATCAGATTGATGACCGCGGCTTTCGCGGCCGAATAGATCGACGCCGCGGCGCTACCGGCGAAGCCGCCGATCGACGAGGTGGTCACGATGTATCCGCCCCGGCCGGCGGCGATCATGCGCGGCACGAAGGTCATCATGCCGTTCACGACGCCCCCGAAATTGACCCCCACGAGCCAATCGAAATCGTCGTACGTCGAATTCTCCAGCGGGCCGAAGGTATTGACACCGGCGGTGTTGAAGAGCAGCTCCGGCGGCTTGCCGAACACCTTCTCGACCTCGTCGGCAGCGCGGGCGTACGCGGCACGATCGGTCACATCGAGCTGGATCCCGTGAGCCTCGGCACCCAGGGCACGGAGCCTTGCAAGGGCCTCGTCGATCGCGGCGCGGCGGATGTCGGCGATCACGATCCTGCAGCCGACTTCCGCGAACACGGTCGCCTGGCCGAAGCCCGCGCCCGATGCGCCGCCGGTGATGAATGCGACCTGGCCGGTATAGTCAGTCATTGCGATGTGTCTCCATCGTCAATCCCGGTGCTGCGCTGCGAAGCATACCGCACCGACGTGTGCGACCGGATCCGCGTCTCTACCGGTGCGCGGGGAAGCTCGGGCGATCTCGGCTACGGCTGAGCGGGCGGCGCAGGGGGAGCGGGTTGGGCCCGGCGGATGATGCTCGTCGCCATGGTCACGACGGACGCGAGATCACTCAAGTCCCCGGGAACCACCAACGTCGTGCTCTCCTTCGCGAGCTTGCCGAACTGGCGCACGTACTCCTCTCCGATACGCAGCTGCATCGCCTCGATGCCGCCGCGGTCGCTCAGAGCCCCGCCGACCTGGCGTAAGCCCTCCGCAGTAGCAGTGGCCACGGCGAGGATCGCCGCGGCCTGACCCTCGGCTTCGTTGACTTGCTGCTGCCGGCTGGCTT
>JASHYG010000357.1 GCA_030043215.1 Gammaproteobacteria bacterium | reverse complement strand
TGAGCGCGAGGAAGTCCCCGGGACCGTTCGGAGGCCGGGGAGCCGCGGAGAGCCGGCCCGGATCGTCGCATCGAATGCTGATCGGCAGGAATCGGGTGACTGCGCGGCCGAACTTCACGGGCGAGGCCAGGGCAATGCGCTCGGGCGGCGTCCGCGGCACACCCATGACCGCAGCGATCGCCGGAACGACGTAGCGTATCAAGCAAATGAGCGTCGAGACGGGATTGCCCGGTAAGCCGAACACGAGCTGGCCTCGCGAGCCGACGCCGAACCACATCGGCCGGCCGGGCTGCTGGGAGATGTAGTGGAAGACTTCCCGTACGCTGAGGCTCCTCAGCACCTCCGGCACCAGGTCGTACTTCCCCTTCGAGATGCCTCCGCTCAGGATCAGCACGTCCCGCGCGGCGAGATGCTGTGCCAGTCGATGGCGCAGCATCCCCTCATCATCGAGGATATGGTCGTTGCCGACTCTCTCGAAGCCATGCTCGCGCAGGGCGGCGATGATCGCGTAGGCGTTGGAGCGGCGCACCTGGTGCTCTGCGATCGGCTGGCCAGGCTCGATCAGCTCGTCCCCCGTCGATATCACCATCAAATCCGGCTGCCGGCTCACGCGCACGCTCGCGAGACCTGCCGAGGCCGCGATGGCGATCTCGGGCGCTCCGAGCCGCGTGCCTGCTCTGAGCATCGGCACTCCAGGCCGGCTGTCCTCTCCACGGCGCTGCACGTTGCGGTAGGGCTTGCCCGCGGCCTGGGCTTTGAGAGAGACGACGCCGTCCGATACGTCGTATTCCTCCATGGGAATCACGCAATCGGCGCCGCGCGGCATGATCGCACCGGTCATCACCTCGATGGCCTGCTCGCCGCTCGTGAGATCGAGGGCCGGCGCGCCGGCCGCCTGGACAGCCTGGATGACGTAGCGGCGCGTTCCACCGGCGAGCGTGGCGCTGTCGATCGCGATGCCATCCATGCACACCCGATCGAAGGGCGGATTGTCCCGCTCGGCGTAAATATCTTCCCGCAGCGTCTGACCGATGCATTGCTCGAGAGGCCGCGACTCGATCGGCGAAGGCGCAACCTCGGCGTCAATGGCCTCCTGAGCCATTTGCGGTGTGATGGATGTCGAGCCTCGGGTCATCGTTTGGATTCGCGCGCACGGGATTCACCCCGCGGATTATAGCGAGTTCGAGGCTCGACCGCTGCGGGTCATCTTGCTACCCGCCGTCGAGACCGTAGACAATGCTTTCTTCAACCGCCGGCGGCACATGCTCGAGCTCATCATCTTTGACTGTGACGGCGTCCTCGTGGACTCGGAGCGGCTCGCGATCAAGGTCGACGTGGCCGTTCTCGCGCAGCTTGGATGGTCACTGACCGAGGCGGAGGTCATCGAGCGGTTTGTCGGTCTTTCTGACGCTCACTTTCGCATGGAAATCGAGTCGTACCTCGGACGTCCCCTGCCGGAAGGCTGGGAGGCGCGGCTCGAGCTCTTGTACCGCGATGCCTTTCGGCGCGAGCTGAGGCCCGTTGAAGGGGTCACGGAGGTCCTCGATCGGATTGCTCTTCGCACCTGCGTCGCATCGAGCGGGAGCCACGAGAAGATACGCTTCACGCTCGGCCTGACGGGCCTGTACGATAGATTCGAAGGGCGCATCTTCAGCGCCACCCAAGTGGCGCGCGGTAAGCCGGCGCCGGATCTATTTCTGTTTGCGGCCGAGAGAATGGGCGTCGCGCCTGGGGCGTGTGTCGTCGTTGAAGACAGCGCGGTGGGAGTCACCGCCGCGCGCGCCGCTGGAATGCAAGTGCTCGCGTACGCCGGAGGCGTTACGCCAGCGGAGAAACTCGCCGGGCCGAACACCATCGTCTTCGCGCACATGCGTGATCTGCCGGCATTGCTGGCGAGCGTCAGCCGCAAGGCGCAGTCAGCCCGCGGAGAGCGAGCCGATGCCCGCCGGTGAGGAAGCTCACGTCGCGCGCAGCGCAACGGCGACAGGCACGCGGGCGGCGCGTAGCGCGGGGAGCGACGCGCCGATCAACCCCATGGCGAGCGCCCAGGAGACGCTCACCACGAGCAGGCCGGGCGTGACGGTGAGCGTGAAGATGAGGCCCTCCGTGCTCAACACATGGCCGTTGAACAGCAGCCAGGCGGCGGCCGCGCCGAGGAAGGCGCCCGGCAGTGCGAGCAGCATGCCCTCGATGAGCACGGAAGCGATGATCGGTCCGCCGCCGAAACCGATCGCGCGCAGCGTCGCGAGCTCCCGACGCCGGGCATCGACGGAGGCATAGAGGCTGTTGAGCGCGCCGCAGATGGCCCCACTCGCCATCACCCCGCCGATGAAGTAGGCGACGAAGTCGAGCAGACGGTGGAGCTGGCCGAACGTGTCGTCGAAATCCGCCGCCTCCGTCTTGACCTGCACCGGGAGGGCCGGGTTGCTCAGGGCCCAGCTCTTGAAGGTGTCGAACGCGGCCGGCGAGGTGAGCTCGACGATGACCTGCTGGTAGGTATTGCGCCCGAAGGCCGACATGACCGTATCGGCATCGGCGCGCAGGATGCTGTCGTTGACCGTCCCGTTGCCCGCGGCTATACCCACGACGGTCCACTCCGTGCCGCGCAGGGTGATGTGGTCACCCAGCTCGAGGCCCCGGTACATCTTGCGGAGGGGATCGGAGACGATCAGCTCATGCACGCCGGGCCGGTACATGCGACCCGCGATCAGCTTGACGCCCGGCGCGAAGAGCCGGATGGCCGGAGTGAAGCCGACGAGCGCGACGGAGCCCCGCTTGCCGTTGCTCCGGATGGCATCGACGCTCACCATCGTCGTCGCGCTGAGATAGAGCGTCCCGTCGGGCGCACGCTTGATTCCGGGCGCATTCCTCACGGCGAGCGCTTCGTCGCGCGTGAGCACGCTCTGCTGAGAGGAGGCGGCACCGCTGCCGAGCACCACAGCCTCATCGGGAGATGCCTCGCTCCCTCCCAGAGCCCTTGCCCCGTTGCTCAGTGCAAGCAGCGAGATGAGCACCCCGACCACCGTGGTCACGCCGATCACGGTGACCAGCGCGGCGCCGCGCCGCCCGCTCATGCTGCGCAGCGCGGTGGCGGTGAGCGCGAAGGTCTGGTCGAGGAACGACATTGCAAGGCTCCTATCGGCCCGCCAGCGCATCGACGACCTGCAGTCGCGATCCGCGCGATGCGGGTATCCATCCGCTCACGAACGCGAGGACCACGGCGCATGCGGCGCCTTCGGCGAACACGATGTCCGGCACGCGGGAGAACCCGATCTGCTGGCGGGCGAGCGGCAACAGCAAGGTCGAGAGGGCGAGGCCGATGCCGGCTGCGACGAGGCAGAAGGTGACGGACTCGGCGAGGATGAGCGCCATCACGCGCCGGTCGGTGAACCCGACGGTCTTCAAGACGGCGAGCTCCGGCACTCGCTCGCGGAGCGACTGCATCATGAGCGCACCCGTGGCGAACAGGACCGCGAAGAACACGGCGCCGATGATGCCGTGGACGATGAAATCGAGATCGCCGAGCTGCTGCAGCTGCGCGGCTGCGAGCTCCGCCTCCGATTGGGTGTGAGTCTCGTTCGATGAATTCGCAAAGGCGTTGTCGATCGCAAGCCCGATCCGGTCGGCATCGGCCGCACTGTCGATCTTGGTGACGAACATATCGGCGTGGTCGCGGCCGGTGAGGCGCGACTCGTTGAGGTAGGTGAAGTTGGTGATGAGGGCGGTGGCGCTCGTCGGCTGGTCCGGAGTGTCGTACGTCCCGACGATATCGAATCCCCAGTCGTGCGAGCCGTTGCTCGTCGGCAGACCGGACGTGAGCACGATGTGGTCGCCGATCCGCCAACCGTATTTGCGCATCGTCAGGATGCCGACGATCGCACCGCTCCGGTCGTTCCTCAGGGCCCGGATGGCCGCGGGCGAGGTCTTGAGCTCCTCATAGACCTTGAAGAAGCTGTCGACGTCGCCTGCGACGACGGGAACGAACTGATCGAGCTTCTGGTAGCTGCCGTCGAAATCGGCACGGGGGGTGACGTACTCGATACCCGGCACGGACTGAATGCGGGCGAGCAATCCGATCGGCAGCGGGTCGCCCATCGCGACACTGCTGCTCACGTAGAGCCGGTCGCCGTGCTGCTTGGCGATCGTCTGGCTGACGCCGGTATCGAGCCCCTGCAGCACCCCGAACAGGACGAAGGCGCTCGCGATCTGCAGGAGCATCAGGATGGCGCGACTGCGCTTGCGCCAGATGCCGGCCCAGATCAGGGGCAAGTATTTCATTTACGGTTCCGTTGTCACGAAGCGGCAGTATTCCACACGGTGGCTCTCGTGTCGTGAGCCACGACCCCCGCCCGTCCATTGCGAGCCACCCACGGCTTTAGACCCCGGCGGCATGTGTTGGGTTTGCGCGCACGGCGGTAATGGCGGCGTGCCACCGGCCGTCTGTTCGAGCGCGAGCTCCCTGACCCTCAGCATGAGCTGAGCGAGCCCCAGGCAGGTTGCGGATCGCGCGGTCTCGGCGAGTGATCTCGCGCAGCTCGTGCAATTCGACTACGATCGAGCGATGGTTTCCCCCGCCCTTCCCGCGGATCTTCTGCGCCGCATGGATGCGTACTGGCGGGCGGCCAACTACCTGTCCGTCGGGCAGATCTACCTCTACGACAATCCGCTCCTGCGCGAGCCGCTCGCGCCGCGGCACATCAAGCCGCGCCTGCTCGGTCACTGGGGCACGACCCCGGGACAGAACTTCATCTATGTCCACCTCAACCGGGTCATCCGGCAGCACGACCTCAACATGATCTACATCGCCGGCCCCGGACACGGCGGCCCGGCGCTCGTCGCCAATACGTACCTCGAGGGGACCTACAGCGAGCTCTACCCGGACGTGACCCCGGACGAGGCGGGAATGAAGCGGCTGTTCAAGCAGTTCTCCTTCCCCGGCGGCATTCCGAGCCACGTCGCGCCGGAGACGCCGGGCTCGATACACGAGGGGGGAGAGCTCGGTTACTCGTTGAGCCATGCCCATGGCGCGGCATTCGACAATCCGGACCTGATCATCGCCTGTGTCGTGGGAGACGGCGAGGCCGAGACGGGTCCGCTCGCGACAGGATGGCACGGGAACAAGTTCCTGAACCCCGCGAGCGACGGTGCCGTGCTGCCGATCCTGCACCTGAACGGCTACAAGATCGCGAACCCCACCGTGCTCGCGCGGATCGAGCGGCCGGAGCTCGAGGAGTACCTGCGCGGCTGCGGATACGCCCCGTACTTCGTCGCGGGAGACGATCCGCGAGCCCTGCACCCTCTCATGGCGTCGACCCTCGATCGAGTCGTCGCCGAGATCCGGGAAATCCAGGCCACTGCCCGATCCAAAGGCTTCGAGCGCCGCCCGCGCTGGCCGATGATCGTGCTGCAGACCCCGAAGGGCTGGACGGGACCCAAGGTCGTCGACGGCAAGCCCGTCGAGGGTACCTTCCGTGCTCATCAGGTTCCGCTCGCCGAGGTCCGGGAGAACCCGGCGCACCTCGAGCTCCTCGAGCAATGGATGCGCAGCTATCGGCCCGAGGAGCTGTTCGATCGGAGCGGCAAGCTCGCTCCCGAGCTCGCGGAGCTCGCGCCGGAGGGGCAGCGGCGCATGGGCGCCAATCCGCACGCCAACGGCGGCACGCTGCTGCGCGACCTCAGGATGCCGGATTTCCGCGAGTACGCAGTGGACGTGACGCGGCCGGGCGCCACGGACGCCGAGGACACGCGGGTGCTCGGATGCTTGCTTCGCGATGTCGTGAAGCTCAACCAGCAGCCCCGGACGTTCCGGCTCTTCGGGCCGGATGAGACGGACTCCAACCGCCTGAGCGCGGTGTTCGACGCCAGCGAGCGGCAGTGGACCGCGGAGACCTTGCCGGGCGATGAGCATCTCGCCCCCGAGGGCAGCGTCATGGAGGTCCTGAGCGAGCACCAGTGTCAGGGTTGGCTCGAGGGGTTTCTGCTCACGGGCCGCCACGGCCTGTTCAATTCATACGAGGCGTTCATCCACATCGTGGACTCGATGTTCAATCAGCATGCCAAGTGGCTCAAGGTGACGCGCGATATCCCCTGGCGCCGGCCGATCGCCTCGCTCAATTACCTTCTGAGCTCGCACGTCTGGCGGCAGGATCACAACGGGTTCACGCACCAGGACCCCGGCTTCATGGACCATGTGGCCAACAAGAAGGCCGACATCGTCCGCATCTATCTGCCGCCGGACGCCAACTGCCTGCTGTCGGTGGCCGATCACTGCCTGCGCAGCCGTCATTACGTCAACGTCATCGTCGCGGGGAAGCATCCCGCGCCGCAATGGCTCTCGATGCCGGACGCCATCACGCACTGCACCGCGGGCATCGGGATCTGGGAATGGGCGAGCACGGATCGCGGCGCGGAGCCCGACGTGGTGATGGGCTGCGCGGGCGACGTGCCGACGCTCGAGACGCTCGCGGCGGTGAAGCTGCTTCTCGGGTATTTCCCGCAGCTCAAGATCCGGGTCGTCAACGTGGTGGACCTGATGAAGCTCCAGCCTGCGAGCGAGCATCCGCACGGCCTCAGTGATCCGGAGTTCGACGCGCTCTTCACCCGTACGGCTCCGATCATCTTCGCCTTTCACGGCTATCCTTCGCTCATCCACCGGCTCGCCTACAAGCGGGCGAACCACCACAACCTGCACGTGCGCGGCTACAAGGAAGAGGGGACGATCACGACCCCGTTCGACATGGCGGTCCTGAACGACCTCGATCGCTTCCACCTCGCGGGCGACGCCATCGACCGGCTGCCGCAGCTGCAAGCGCAATCGGGCTACGCGAAGCAAGCCCTGCGCGACAAGCTGATCGAGCACGGAGAATACATTCGCGAGTTCGGCGAGGATCTGCCCGAGATTCGCAACTGGCGCTGGGAAGGCTGAGGACGGTCGGCTCGGCTCACGCGGCGGCTTGAGCTCCCGTGACGTGCAGCAGGGCGAGCGCGATCCCTTCGGCGGCCAGCTCTATCTCCTCGAGGCTCGGGTAGGACGGCGCGATCCGGATGTGCTGATCGGTCGAATCGTTCCGGTAAGGAAAGCTCGCGCCCGCCGGGGTCAGCGTCAATCCGGCCGAGCGTGCGAGCTCCACCGTTCGCCGGGCCACCCGGGGCGGTGTGACGAGGTCGATGAAGTATCCGCCCTTCGGGCGAGTCCAGCTCACCGATGGAACGCCGCCGAGGAGCGTATCGAGCACGCGGTGAACGGCGTCGAATTTCGGCCGCAAAAGCGCACGGTGGCGATCCATGTGGGCCTCGACGCCGCTTCGGTCTCGAAAGAACTTGACATGCCGCAACTGATTGAGCTTGTCCGGTCCGATCGTCTGGATCGACAGGTGCTTCTCCCACCACCGAACGTTGCCGATCGAGGAGGCGAGCGCCGCCACGCCGCCGCTCGCAAAGGTCATCTTCGAGGTCGACATGAAGAGGATCGGCCGGTCCGGTACCCCGCGCTCCTTGCAGATTGCGAGGATGTCGGGCGTTGCGACGCGCTCCTCGGTCAAATGGTGGAAGCGATAGGCGTCGTCCCAGAACAGCCGAAAATCGGGTGCCGCGGCCGGCATGCCGCCGAGCCTGCGCGCGACTTCCGCGGAATAGATCGTGCCGGTCGGATTGCTGTACTTCGGCATGCACCACATACCCTTTATGGAAGGGTCGCGGGCGACCAGCCGTTCCACCTCGTCCATGTCCGGGCCGGTGGCGAGCAGCGGCACGGGCAGCATGTGTATGCCGAGGGTCTCGCATATCGAGAAGTGGCGATCGTAGCCGGGAACCGGGCAGATGAACTTGACCGGCCCCTGGTCGCGCCACGGGCGAAAGCCCGGGGCTCCGTGGAGCAGGAGGAAGACGATCGAGTCGTGGAACAGGGCGAGACTGGAGTTGCCCGCCACCACCGTCTCCTCGGCGGATACGCCGAGCAGCTCGGCGAACAGACGTCGCGCCTCGGGTATTCCCAGCAACGCGCCGTAGTTGCGGCAATCGGTTCCGTCACCGGCGAGCGCACTGGTATAGGCCGGGTCGTCGAGCAGGGCCTGCGACAAGCCGAGCTGTTCCGGAGACGGCTTGCCCCGCGACATGTCGAGCTTCAATTTGGAGGCTCTGAACTCATTCCAATCGGCGTAGTGAATCTTCATCGCAAGTCGCGGAGGTGGGGTGGGGAAAATTGGATATGATACAGGGCGATATCACGGCCACAAGGGGAGGCGCCGCTCGTGAAGCTCCATGTGCTGGGCCCGGAAGGCTCCTTCTCCCATGCGGCGGCGATCGCGCTCCAGGCGAGATTGGGCACGACGCTCGAGATGTCGCTGAGCTCCACCGCCGAGGCGGTCGTTCGCGCGGTGGCGGACCCGGGAGCCGAGAAAGGCGCCATCGGCATCGTGCCGTACTATAACTTTCTCGAAGGGCTCGTGCAGGAGCATCTCGATCTGATCTATGAGCTCGGGGTTCGAGTCGCCGGATTGATTCGGATTCCGATCGAGCTCACCGCGGGGGGGTTCGAGGATCCGGCGGCCTCCGAGTGCGAGGTGCTATCCCATCCGAAGGCGCTGGCTCAGGCATCCGATTTCATACGCTCGCGAATCAGGAACGCGCGCAGCACTCCGGTCGACAGCACTGCCTCGGCGGCGAAGCAGGTGAGCGAGAGGCGCCGCGGAATCGCCATCGCATCGGAGGCCGCTATCCGCCAGTTCAATCTGCCCATCGTGGCGAGGAATGTGGGCAACGTCAGGCACGGCCAGGCCAACTTCACGGATTTCTTCGTCGTCGCGCCGCGCAGCGGCGCGAGCATCAACCTCGGAGCGCCCACGCATACGCTGATCGCCATCACGCCGCGAATCAATCGGCTCGGACTGCTGTGCGAGATGCTGGAGCAGTTTCGCTTCTACGAGCTGGACATTGCGAAGATCCATTCGCGGCCGGCAATAGACGCCGTCGACGTGTCCGAGGAGCCGCAGATGTTCTATCTGGAGGTGAAAAGCGCGCCGAACGCGGATCCACTCGTCCGTTGCGCGGAAGCCATCCAGTTCAAGTACGGGACCGCTCGGTCGCCGGGCCTGCTGACGATACTCGGCGCCTTTTGCGCGTGAGTCGCCATCGTGGAGATATCCGAAACGCGTCGCTATTTGATCGTGGGCATCAACGGTCAATTTGGGAGGATCTTCGCGAGGAAGCTCGCCGGCGAGGGAGGTGAAGTCGCGGGGATGGACGTGCAGGAGCGGCCGTTCGATGCCGGCGTCTGTCCGGCCTACTGGCAGATGGCGCTCGGAATCGAAGCGCCAGCCGCAGCGGCCAGCGCGCTGGAATGGGCTGATTGTGTGGTGCTTTGCATACCCGAGGACGCGATCAGGGAGGCGCTCCCGAGCGTGTGCCGCGCCATGAGACGGGATGCCTTGCTGGTGGACATTGCATCGGTCAAGACGCGGATCCGGGACAGATTTCGGGAAATCAAGGCGCAGATGGGCTACTTGAGCATCCACCCGATGTTCGGTCCAACGGAGGATTTCGGCGGCCGCGCCGTCTGCGTCGTACCGCTGCGAGCGAGCCGGCGAGGCGAGCGCTTCCTCGAGAAGCTCGCGAGTTGGCGCGCGGACATTCGAGTCATGTCCGCGGACGAGCACGACGCGGTGACCGCGCTGGTCCAGGCATTGCCGCATGCGGCGCTGATCGCGTTCGGCGCGGCTCTGGCCGCGAGCCCCGTGCCGCTCGAGACGATGTGGGCGGTGGCGACGCCCATCCAGAAGCTCATGCTGGCGCTCACGGCGAGAGTGGCGACCAGCGGGGATCACAGCACTTCCTGGTCCATCCAGTCGGCGAATCCGGGGGCCTCTGCCGCGCGCGAGAGCTTGAAGGCACAGATCGAGCGGGTGGAGAGCGTCGTCGCGGGGCAGCAGACGGAGGGCTTCACCGCCATTCTCGACGCCGTCCGGTCCTATCTCGGGCCGGAGCTCGAGCAGCTCGTGGCGCTCGCAAAGGATGCGGTCGGAACGACGAAGAGCCACGAATCCGGGCTGATTCAGCCGCAACGGTGACGGATCTCATGTTCCAGCGGACCCCGAGTGAGACCGGTTTCAGGGTTCGGCGGCTTCTCGGAATATAGGCTTTCGCTGCGGTGGCGCGGGAACAGGAGGACCCATCCGCCTTCTGACCAGCGAGGCTTCGATGAACGGCCGCGACTCGAGGACCTTAAGCCCGAGGGATACACCGCCCGAGGAGCAGGCACTGAGTGAGCCCACCCGCCCGGGCTCCCCGGACATTGCCCAACTCAAAGCCGATCCGTCCTGGCAGCTGCACTTCGAGCGCAGGATGACACAGATTCTCCTTGCGGCCGACGACTGCGCGCAGGGAATCGAGAGCTGCATCCGCGCGATCTGCGAGGAGCTCGAGTGGCGGGGCGGCACCTTCTGGCGGATCGAGGGTGATGCCGCAGCGCCTATTGAGCTTGCCGCGTGGCCCGTACCCGCACGCGGCCGGACGCGAGACGCAGGTGCCGGCGCGGTGCTGCCGTCCTGGCTGGGCGACCAACCGATGTGGATTGACGAGCTGGCGGCGGACGAGCTGGATCCGCGCGCCTGGAAGCCTCCCGCTCCCGGCCTCGTTCTGCCCGTTCGATCCGCGGAGCATCTCTCCGGCATCCTCTCTCTGGAAGGATGGCCTGCCGGCTCCCCAGATCCATACGTGAGCGAGGCGCTGGGCGCGCTTTCGCGGACCATGGGATTGCTCTGCGAGCGCGCGCTCTCCCGCGAGCGTCTGCTCGAGCGCGAGCAGCGTGCCACATCGACCCTGGCGATGGCCGCCATCGGCATCGCACACGTCGACGACTCGGGCCGATTCATCTACGTGAATCCGCAGCTGTGCCGGATGCTCGGGTACTCGGAGGATGAGCTCCTGCAGATGGGCGTCAAGCAGATCTCCCATCCCGCGGACATGAATATCACCGATAGTGTGCGCGACCGTCTGCGCCGGGGAGAGATCGACTCGTTCAAGATGGAGAAGCGCTATCTGCGCAAGGATGGCGTGGCGATCTGGGTGGCCTTGACGATCGCGAGCCGACGCGACGAAGCGGGCCAGCGCATGTTCGACATCTCCATCGTCGAGGATATCTCGGCGCGCAAGGTCGCCGAAGACCGGGTGCAGTATCTCGCGACGCACGACAGTCTCACGGGACTGCCCAACCGGACGATCTTCGCCCAGCTGGCGAGCCTCGCCATCGGGAGCGCCAGGCGCCGCAACGGCCAGGTT
>JASHYG010000356.1 GCA_030043215.1 Gammaproteobacteria bacterium | reverse complement strand
ATGTCGCACGCCTTGCAGTGGACGCAGTTCGCGGCGTTGATCTGCAGGCGCTTGCCCGCTGCGTCGTCCACGATCTCGTAGACGCCCGCCGGGCAGAATCGCTGGCAGGGGTTGCCGAACTCTCTGGCGCAGCGGTCGAGGCAGAGGGACGTATCGAGCACTTTCAGATGCACGGGCTGATTCTCATCGTGCGTGGTCGCGGCAAAGAAGACGGAGGCGAGCCGATCCCGCGGCGGCAGTGTGCGGTCGCCCCAGCCGCGGTCCGGAGAGCTGTAATCCGAGAGCAGCGCGAGCCGGGCATAGTCCGGCGTGCGGTTCTTCAAAGTCCACGGCGTGTGGCCGCGAGTCGCCACCTCGAGCGCGGCATTGGCGATGCCGATCCACAGGCCGTGCTTGAAGGCGGGCTTGAAGTTGCGCACGGCTCTGAGCTCGCGCCCGCCCGCGGAGGCACGCCAGCGGACATCGAACCCCTCCGCGGATCCGCGCTCGACGAGGTGCTCGGCCGCGAGCACGCCGGAGCGAATCGCCTGATGGACACCCTTGATCTTCGGCACGTTCACTCCGCCGGCGGCGTCACCGATCAGCAGAGCCCCCGGCATATCCAATCGCGGAATCGACTGCCAGCCGCCCGCGGCGATGGCGCGCGCGCCGGCCGCCAGGATCTCCCCACCCTCGAGCAACGGCTCGACGCGCGGATGATGCTTGAACTGCTGGAACGCCTCGAACGGCGAGAAGCGCGGATCCTCGTAGTCGAGCCCGGTGACGAGCCCCACGTACACGCGGTCGCCGTCGAGGTGGTAGATGAAGCTGCCGCCGTAGATGCGCGAATCGAGCGGCCAGCCGAGGGTGTGCTGGATGAGGCCGGGCTCGACGCGGCCCTTCGGGAGCTGCCAGAGCTCCTTTAAGCCGAGGCCGTAATTCTGGGGACACGCGCGCGCATCGAGGCCATAGCGGCGGATCAGCTGCTTGGCGAGACTGCCGCGAGCGCCTTCGGCGACGATCGTCGTCCGAGCGCGAATGTCCGCGCCGGGGGAGTAATGGGGTCCGGGTCGGCCGCTTCTCTCGAGCCCCATGTCACCCAGCCGTACACCGGCGACCGACCCGTCCGGATCGAAGAGCGCCTCCACCGCCGCGAATCCGGGGAACACGTCCACGCCGAGCGCTTCGGCCTTGCGCGCGAGCCAGGGCGTGAGAAGGCCCAGCGACACGATGAAGTTGCCGCGGTTGTGCAGCTGGGGCGGAAGGGGCAGCGGGAGGCTCCCGGTGCGAGTGAGCAAGCGCAGCTCGTCGCGCCGGACCGGGACGCAGATGCCGGGCGACGCATCGCGCCATTCCGGCGCGAGCGCATCGAGCGGCCCCGGCTCGATGACGGCGCCGGACAGAGAGTGTGCGCCGACGGCAGCGCCCTTCTCCAGCACGCAGACGCTGAGGTCGGATTGCAATTGTTTGAGTCGGATGGCGCACGCGAGCCCAGCGGGTCCGGCACCTACGATCGCGACGTCATATTCCATGACGTCCCGCGCGACCGCATTCATGGAATATCCAGACGGACAGGCTGTTGCGGATGGAATCTCACGACAGCCAGTTTACATTCTAAACACCCCGTAACGCTCGGGCTCCGGCTCCGGCCCGTGAATCGCAAGGTGCAATGCGAGGCCGAGAACGCGCCGTGAGTCGAGAGGATCGATCACCCCGTCGTCCCACAGGCGCGCCGTGGCGTAGTATGGGTTGCCCTGCGATTCGTAGTGCGCGCGGATGTCGCTCACGAAGGCCTGCTCGTCGCTCTGCGACCAGGGCGTGCCGCGCTCCCGGGCGCTGTCCCGCCGCACCGTGGCAAGGACCTGGGCGGCCTGCTCCCCGCCCATGACCGAGATGCGAGAGTTGGGCCAGCTCCAGAGAAAGCGCCCACCGTATGCGCGTCCGCACATCGCGTAGTTTCCCGCGCCGAAGGAGCCGCCGATGAGGAGAGTGAGCTTCGGGACGGTCGCGCAGGCGACGGCCGTCACCATCTTCGCGCCGTCCTTGGCGATGCCGGCGTGCTCGTACCGCTCGCCGACCATGAACCCGGTGATGTTCTGCAGGAAGAGCAGCGGCAGCCGGCGGCGGCTCGCGAGCTGCACGAAGTGCGCGCCCTTGAGGGCGGACTCCGAGAACAGGATGCCGTTGCTTGCGACGATGCCGAGGGGGCAGCCCCACAGGCGCGCGAATCCGCAGACGAGCGTCGAGCCGTACTGCGCCTTGAACTCGTGGAATTCCGAATCATCGACGAGGCGGCCGATGATCTCCCGCACGTCGAAGGGCTGGCGAGCATCCTCGGGGATGATGCCGTAGATCTCCTCAGGATCGAGCCGGGGCTCGAGCGGCTCCGTGCACGCGAGCCACGGCGGGCCCGGTGCCGCGAGACTCGCGAGCGCAGAGCGCGCGATGGCGAGCGCATGCTCGTCGCTCTCAGCGAGATGGTCCGCGACTCCGGAGATGCGCGCATGGACCTCGCCGCCACCGAGGGCCTCGGCGTCGACTTCCTCCCCGGTCGCGGCCTTCACGAGCGGCGGTCCTCCGAGAAATATCGTGCCCTGGTTGCGCACGATGATGGTCTCATCGGACATCGCGGGCACGTAGGCTCCGCCCGCGGTGCAGCTGCCCATCACCACGGCAATCTGCGCGATGTTGCGCGCGGACATCTGCGCCTGATTGAAGAAGATGCGGCCGAAGTGGTCCTTGTCCGCGAACACCTCGTCCTGCAGCGGCAGGAAGGCACCCCCCGAATCGACGAGATAGACGCAGGGCAGCCGGTGAGCGAGCGCGACCTCCTGCGCACGCAGGTGTTTCTTCACCGTCATCGGGAAATAGGTGCCGCCCTTCACCGTCGCATCGTTTGCAATGACGAGCGCCTCGCGACCGTGGACGCGGCCGATGCCGGTGATCAGCCCCGCGGCGGGCGCGGCCCCGTCGTAGAGTCCGTCGGCTGCGAGCGGTGACAGCTCGAGGAACGGGGAGCCCGGATCGAGCAGCGTCCGCACCCGCTGCCGCGGAAGCAGCTTGCCGCGCGCCGTATGCTTGCGCCTCGCTTCCTCGCCCCCTCCGAGGCTTGCGCGCTCCACTCGCGCCCGCAGGTCGGCGACGAGCGTGCACATCCGCGCGTGATTTGCCCTGTACTGATCGCTCGACAGGTCGATCCGACTCTGGATGCGCGGCATCAGGCGGCCTCCAGGTCCGGTTCCGCGAGGTGCACGAGAATAGCGGAGCGGGCGCGCTCACGGAGCTCGGCCGCGGTGGCTCGGGACCGGGGGGCCGAGGCCGCAACCGTCGGCAGGAACTCGACCGTGATCGGCGCAGCACGGGGAATCAGGCCGGACGGTGGGAGAGCATGCCGGGTGCCGCGCACCACCGCGGGAACGATGGGGCACTCCGCGCGAGCCGCGATGAGAAAGGCTCCCGCGTGGAATTTCAGCAAGCCGGGCTGCATGGAAAACGTGCCCTCCGGGAAAAAGACCAGGGACCGGCCGCCCAGGGCCTTACGGAGCACGCGGCGGGTGTCGGCGGTCCGTCTCTCGCTCTGGAAGCGCTCGATGAATTCCGCGCCGATCCGGTGCAGCATCGTGCCCGCGAGCGGCACGCTCGCCATCTCGCGCTTGATGACGAAGCCGAAGCGCGGGGGTAGCGCTGCCGTGAACACCAGGCCATCCAGGTAGCTCGCATGGTTGGCGACCACGACGCACTGGCCCTGGGGGAGCCGCTCCATCCCCTTCACCGTGAGCGTCATCCCGGCGCAGACGAGAAAGAGCCGCGCGGCCGCCCGGGCGATGGCGCGTCGCCGTCGCATCCCCGGAGCGACGAGGATCACTGCGAAGGCCGCGAGGGCAATAATCCCGAAGGCGAGGTAGACGTAAGCGATGTAAACGGCGCGCGCAAGGTAACTCATGTGAACTGGTTCTCGTTATGTTATGC
>JASHYG010000355.1 GCA_030043215.1 Gammaproteobacteria bacterium | reverse complement strand
TCCATCGTGCGCTCGAGATCGAAGTTCGTGACGATCTTCTCGGGCAGGTGCGACCCGGTGCCTGCGATTTGCGAGTACATCAACACCCCTCAGGACCCGAATGCCTGCGCGATGTGCGACGTGAGACCGCCGCGCGCGGCGCGTGCGGCAAGCTCCACGGCCCGGGCAAAGGCGGTCGCATCGGCGCGGCCGTGGCTCTTCACGACGATGCCCCGCAGGCCGACCATGCAGGCGCCGTTGTATTGCCGGGGATCGAGTCCGTCCGCGAGCCGCCGTAGCACCGGCCGCGCGATCCAGCCGGCGAGCGCGCCCCGCATCGATGATTGAAACTCTCTGCGCGTGCGCGCCACGATCAGCCGCGCAAGGCCCTCCATCGTCTTCAGCGCGACATTGCCGGTGAAGCCGTCCGTGACCACCACGTCGACCTCCCCGGAGAAGATTCCATCGCCCTCGACGAATCCGACGTAGCGGACGCCGCCGCTCGCGAGCAGCGCGTGCGCGGCCTGCACCACCTCATGACCCTTGATGTCCTCCTCGCCGATGTTGAGAAGGCCGACCCGCGGCGCCTCGATGCCGTAGAGATCCCGGGCGACGATCGATCCCATGCGCGCGAACTGACAGAGCTGGAGCGCCGTCGCGCCCGTGTTGGCGCCCAGGTCGAGCATGTGGGTATGGCCTCTCGCGGAGGGGATGGCCGACATGATGGCGGCGCGCTCGACGCTCGCGACGTTCCTCAGCACGAAGTGGGAGATGGCGGTCAGCGCTCCGGTATTGCCGGCGCTCACGCAGGCGGCGGCCCGTCCCTCCTTCACGAGGTTCACGGCGACCCGCATGGAGGAATCCCGCCCGCGGCGCATCGCCGTCCGCGGCGCCTCGTCCATGGCGATGACCTGAGAGGCCGGCACGATCTCGATCCGCCCCCTCACCCCATCCGGTAGCTGCTCGAGTCCCGGTGCGATGTCCGCAGCCCTGCCGACCAGCAGCGCATGCAGGCCGCCGTCGTCGCGCAGCACGCGCAGAGCGCCCATCACGCGCTCGTGTGGCGCGCGATCACCGCTCATCACGTCGATCGCGACTACCAACACACGAACGCCCGGCTCGTGGAGCGCATCGTGCCGCAGCCCCCCGGCTCGTGAGACCTACTCCTTCTCTTCGGCGTCGGCCGCTTTCTCGATCACGCGGCGTCCGCGATAGAACCCGTCCGGGGTGATTCGATGACGCAGGTGCGTCTCGCCCGACTGCGGGTCGATCGAGAGCGCGGGCTTGCTCAACCCGTCGTGCGAGCGATGCATGCCGCGTCGCGAGGGCGTCTTGCGGCTTTTCTGAACGGCCATGGATGGAATCTCCGAGTTATCTCAAGGTCCGCGCTTGAACAGCTCATCCAGCCGCTCAAACGGTCGATGTCGCTCCTCGCCCGGGCTCGCGCCGCGGCCCGCGATCCGCATCTGCCCCGGCGCCGGGCAGCTGGCTCCCGCGTGCAACGGGACGATCGGCAGTGCGAGGAGCAGCTCCTCCTCCACCAGATCGCGCACGCTGATGCGATGGCCGGGCGCGAGGATGGTCTCGAGTCCCTCGGGCACGCGATCGGCCTCCTCGGCGTCGGCGACCATCGCCACTCTGCCGCCGCATTCCACCGGGCATGCAAACGGTGCGAGGCATCGCTGGCAGATGAGCTCGGCTCGCGCCGAGATCTCCACATCCGCTACAGCCACTCCACGGTCGCGACCGAAGCGCACCCGCCCGGTCACCTGGCCTTCGGCGCTCGCGAGCTGCGACCGAAGTCGCGGCAAGTCGGCGATTGCGAGCGCGAAGTCGATACGGACTCGCCCGTCGGTCAACGGGTCGACGTCACGCAGCTCCGACCAGTCGTCCGACATGGGGCGCGTATGATAGGTAGCGGCTCCTTCCAAGTCAAAGCGGCCGTTCTCGCTTAAGCTCTTGTTTCTCGTGGGTGAAATGTGACACCTCGTGCGCGCCTGATCCTCGCCTCGACCTCGCCCTATCGGCGGATGCTGCTCGAGCGGCTCGGAGTCGAGTTCTCGGTGGAGAGCCCGGGCGTCGAGGAGTCCCACGCCGGTCGCGAGCCGCCTCCCGATCGTGCCGTCCGGCTCGCCACGGCCAAGGCGCGGGCCGTCGCCGAGCGCCATCGTGAGGCCGTCGTCATCGGGAGCGATCAGGTGGCTGCCGCGGGCTCGAGCATCCTGGACAAGCCCGGCGATGCGGCGGCCGCCCGCGCGCAGCTCGCGCAGTTGAGCGGCTCGACCGCGCTCTTCCATACCGCCTGCGCCGTCGTCTCGATGGACAGGGCACTCAGCACGACGCACCTCGATACGACCCGCGTCGTGTTCCGCCCGCTCACGTCCGGGGAGATCGAGCGCTACGTCGCCCGCGAGCAGCCGCTCGACTGCGCCGGCAGCTTCAAGGCGGAGGCTCTCGGCGTGAGCTTGCTCGAGCGCATCGAGAGCAAGGACCCGACCGGCCTCATCGGCCTGCCGCTGATCTGGCTCGCCGCGACGCTGCGGTCGCTCGGCTACGTCGTCCCGTAATCCCGGTCTGGAGCCGGTCGAGTACGGCGCTGAGCTCGGCCGGAAGCGGTGCACTCGCGCTGAAGGGGCCGCCTCGAGGCCATTCGAAGCTCACTGCATGGGCGTGCAAGAACATGCGCTCGAGGCCGAGATCCCGCATCTGTAGATTGAAAGCCTCGTCGCCGTACTTCTCATCACCCGCGACCGGGTGACCGGCATGCGCGGCATGTACGCGGATCTGATGCGTACGGCCGGTGTGCAAGGCCACCTCGACGAGCGTCGCCTCCTTACCGAAGAATTGCACGGGCCGGAACTCACTCACCGAGGGCTTCCCGCTCGGATGCACCTTCACCGTGCGCTCGCCGCTCACGCGCAGGTCGGTCCGCAGCGGCGCCTCGATGCGCGCGCGGCCGAGGTTCCAGTGTCCCCGAACCAGGGCGAGATAGCCCTTCTCGAAGCGGCCCTCGCGCAGCAGCTCGTGCAGAGCACGCAGGCTGCTCGACTTGCGCGCAACCAGCAGGCAGCCGCTGGTGTCGCGGTCGAGGCGATGGGCCAGCTCGAGCTCCTCGTCGGGGCGCGCCGCCCGCAGAGCCTCGATGACCCCGAGGCTCACCCCGCTGCCGCCATGGACCGCGATACCGGCCGGCTTGTCGAGCACGATCAGCCGCTCGTCCTCGTAGACGATGGCCGCCGTGACGGCGTCGATCAGCCGCGCCGACGCTCGCGCGGGGCGCGGCTCGGTCTCGATACGCAGGGGCGGCACCCGCACACGATCGCCAGACAGCAGGCGCTGCTCCGGGCTCGCCCGCCGGCCGTTCACCCGCACCTCCCCGCGCCGGACCAGGCGGTAGATGCGGCTGCGCGGCACATCCGCGAGCAGCCGCATCAGGAAGTTATCGAGGCGCTGGCCGGCGCGCTCCTCGCTCACCTCGACGTGGCGGACGGCCCCGCGCACCGGTCCTTGCTGTGTCATCACCGTATCATGCTCGACGTAAAGTATTGTTTCTACAGTAGTCTTGACGCTATACTCGCCACGCTGTCCCCTTAGAGGGCGGACAGCCAATGACCGGCGGCTTGGGCCGCGGTCGATCGTAACGGGCTCCGCGAGGGTGGGGGCTGACACGCACTCGATGCGTGCGACCATTATCGCGGATGCGCATCAGTTGGTCCTCGGTATCGAGGCCATCGCGTTTGGGCCGACAAGGCCGCTGCGCCGTTATTCTCGCCGAGCGAGAACCTGGCGCGCCGTCGGTTGAGCCACAGAAGGTTTTCGGCGCATCGCCCGGCCGCGGGCGGTTCACGTCATGCACATGGACACTCGAGCGCCCCTATTCCTTTGTGTCGTGCCGCACTGCCCGCCTGCAACGGGCGTGCGGCCTCCCGCCGTCTTGTCGGTCCCTTCACAGCTAGTAGGGCCGCATGAAAAGAATGCTCGTCAATGCCATCCAGCAGGAAGAATTGCGGGTTGCTCTGGTTGATGGCCAGAAGCTTTACGATCTCAGCATCGACCTCCCCTCGCGGGAGCAGAAAAAGGCGAATATCTACAAAGGTCGGATCTCGCGTGTAGAACCTTCGCTCGAGGCTTGTTTCGTCGATTACGGCACGCAGCGCCATGGGTTCCTGCCGCTCAAGGAGGTCTCCAAGGAGTTCTTCCTGAAACCGCCCCAGGGGGGGCGCCTGAACATCCGCGAGCTGCTCACCGAGGGCCAAGAGGTCCTCGTGCAGGTCGAGAAGGAGGAGCGCGGCAACAAGGGAGCCGCGCTCACGACGTTCATCAGTCTCGCGGGACGGTTCCTGGTCCTGATGCCGAACAATCCCCGTGCCGGTGGGGTCTCGCGCCGGATCGAGGGCGAAGACCGCGACCAGATGCGCGAGGTCGTGGGCCAGCTCTCGATCCCCGACGGAATGGGCGCCATCGTCCGCACCGCAGGCGTGGGGCGCTCCGCCGAGGAGCTGCAGTGGGACCTCGACAACCTCAGGACCCAGTGGGATCAGATCGCAGCCGCGGCGAAGGATCGGCCGGCCCCCTTCCTCGTGTACCGCGAGAGCGATGCGGTGACGCGCGCGCTGCGCGACTACCTGTCGGACGACGTGGGCGAGATCCTCGTGGACGACGAGGCGGCGTTCCAGAAGGCTCAGGAATACATGCAGCGCTTCATGCCCCCGGAGGCCCAGCGGCGCTTGAAGCACTACAGCGAGGACATCGCCCTCTTCACGCGCTTCCAGATCGAGAGCCAGATCGAGTCGGCCTACGCGCACAAGGTCCAGCTGCCCGCGGGCGGCAGCATCGTGATCGACTACACCGAGGCGCTCGTCTCCATCGACATCAACTCCGCGCGGGCGACGCGCGGCGGCGACATCGAGACCACGGCGCTCAACACCAATCTCGAGGCGGCCGACGAGGTCGCCCGCCAGCTGCGCATTCGTGACATCGGCGGCCTCATCGTCATCGACTTCATCGACATGGAGTCGCCCAAGAACCAGCGCGACGTGGAAGATCGCCTCCGCGACGCCATGAAGATGGATCGCGCCCGCATCCAGATCGGGCGCCTGTCGCGCTTCGGCCTGCTCGAGATGTCGCGGCAGCGGCTGCGCCCCTCGCTCGGGGAGACGAGCCACATCGTCTGTCCGCGCTGCGTCGGGATCGGCAGCATTCGCAGCGTCGAGTCGATGGCGCTCGCGATCCTGCGCCTGATCGGCGAGGAGGTCCGCAAGGAGCGCACCACCCGGGTGATTGCGCAGGTTCCGGTCGCAGTCGCGACGTACCTCATCAACGAGAAGCGCGAGTGGCTGCGCACGCTCGAGGACAAGAGCGCCGCCGAGCTGATCATCGTCCCGAACCCCAACATGCAGACGCCCGAGTACACGATCCGCCGTGTCCGGGACGACGAGCTGGAGCTCCCCGAGAACAAGCAGCTGAGCTACCTCATGCCGACGGCACCCGAGGTTGCGGACCCGACCAAGGAGAAGAAGCCGACGCCGGAGGCTGCCGTCGTTGCGAGCCTCATGCCCACGACTCCCGCTCCGATTCCGGTACGCGAGGCCGCGCCTCCCGCCGCCCAGCCGGCGGCCGACACCGCGGAGCGGCCCGGCATCTGGCGGCGACTCAAGCGGTGGCTCGGCTCCGACACCGCCACTCGGGCGGCCGAGGCTGCGCCTTCTTCCGAAGGGCCCTCTGCAGCATCGGCGGAGCGCGGGGACCGGAACGGTCGCCCGGACCGCGACGGTCGGCGCGGAGGGTACGGGCAGAGGTCTCGCCGGCACGGGTCGGGAGGCCCGCGCGATCGGTACGAGTCAGCCGGCGGTCAGCGGGGACGCGAGCGCGGTGATCGCGGTGAGAGGGGTGAGCGCGGCGAGCGGAGTGATCGAGCCGACCGGGGCGATCGGGCCGAGCGGGGTGACCGTGGCGCCCGCGCCGGACGCGGCGACTGGGGCGGGGATCGTGACCGCGCACGTGACGGCAGCCGCGAGCGTCATGGTGCCCCCCTGGCGCGTGCCGAGTCGCAGGCCCGTCAGCCGGAAGGCGAGCGCGCTGCCCCGGCCGCATCCCTTGATGTCGTGGCCCACGAGGGCCACATGGAGCACCAAGCCGGAGGAGCAACTTTCGACGAGGGCCGCGGAGAGCGCGGTCCACGGGGCGAGCGTCGCGGTAGACGCGGACGACGCCGCGGCAGGCGTGGAGGCGGCTCCATGCGCGAACAGGGTTCTGCGAGCGGTACCGGCCCGTCCACGGGGCAGGCCTCGGAGGACGGCAATGGTGCTGGTCTGAGCTATGGAGCCCCGGCACCTCGCGATGTCGGAAATGGCGACGGCGAACATTCGCCGGCGCTGTCCAGCGGATCTGCGCCTGCCGTCATTCGTGACGAGCGCCCGCCGACTCCGGCTGCTCCGCCTCGTGAGGTGGCGCATGAGCCCCCCGCGGCGCACGACCCCCCGGCGGCGCACGCGGCGCACGAATCGAGCGGCGAGGAGCATCGCCCCATTGCCCATTTCGAGCCGGCGCCCCCACTGGAGGGTTCTGCCGGGCGTGCCGGCACCAAGCCTTACGTCGTGTGGTCGTCGGCACCTTCGGAGAGCGCTCCGCACGAGCCGGGGCCCGACGAGGGCAGCTGATCAGGATCAGGTCGCGCGCGCTCCGTCGCGCAGGTGCCGGAGCAGCCCGCGCGAGGCCGCCTCGATGAGGTCCAGCACTTCCTCGAAGCCGTTTGGGCCGCCGTAGTACGGATCGGGCACCTCGAGGACCTCCGCGTCGGGGGCATACTCCAGGAACAGCCGCACGCGGTGGTGCGCCGTGCGCGGCGCCGCGCGGCACAGCTCGGACCAGTTGCTCCGATCCATCGCGAGGATCAGATCGAAGCGCTCGAAGTCCCGGGGCTCGATCATCCGGGCACGCTGCCCCGACATGTCGTACCCGCGGCGCCGCGCCGCCTCCTGCGCGCGCGCATCTGGAGCGCTGCCCACGTGATAGCCGGCCGTTCCGGCCGACTCGATGGAGACCCTGAGATCCGGAGCCTCGCGTGCCGCGAGGGTGCGAAAGACGGCTTCCGCCGTCGGCGACCGGCAGATGTTGCCGAGGCACACGAACAGGATTTCCACCGGCTTCACGGGCCACCGTGCTCGAGCAGCGCCCGCGCCCGCTCGAGATCCTGCGCGGTATTCACGTCCTGCCCCGGCCGCTCCGCGGCCTCGGCGACCACGATGGCCATGCCGTTCTCCAGCGCGCGCAGCTGCTCGAGCTTCTCCCGCCGCTCGAGCGGGGTCGGCGCCAGGGCGGCGAGCTGTTTCAGCGCGCCGACCCGGTAGGCATAGAGCCCGATGTGGCGCCGGGCGCCGGCGAAGCTGCGCTGGCTCGCGAGGCCGGCGGGTGCGCCATCGCGGTCCCAGGGGATGGGCGCGCGGCTGAAGTAGAGCGCGCGGTCGTGCCGATCGACGACCACCTTGACGACACTCGGGTCGAGGAGCTCCTCGAGCGACGCTGCGGCACCGGCGAGCGTCGCGATGGCCGCCCAGGCGTGTGTCTCGAGCAGACCGCTCACCTGATCGATGAGCGCAGGGGGCATGAGCGGCTCGTCGGCCTGCAGGTTGACGACGACATCCTCGTCCGGCCAGTGCCGCAGCCAGGCCACCTCGGCGATTCGATCGGTTCCCGAGGGATGTGCCACCGCCGTCGTGATCACCTGGGCGCCGAAGAGGCCTGCCGCGTGCGCAATGCGCGCATCGTCGGTCGCGACGAGCACCTCAGCGGCGCGCGAGGCGCGCGCGCGCTCGCACACCCACTGCAGCATGGGCTTGCCCGCGAGCGGCAGTAGCACCTTCCCGGGCAGTCGCGTGGACTCGTACCGCGCGGGAACGACTACGCGGAACATCCGGCGTTACCGCTCGAGCAGCGGATCGTCCGCCGCGAGCTGGCGGGCCTCCTCCTCGAGCATCACCGGCACGTCGTCCCGGATGGGATAGGCCAGCCGGTCGATCCGGCACACGAGGAGGAGTTGGTCGCGGCGGTATTGCAGAGGGCCCTTGCAGACCGGGCAGGCGAGGATCTCGAGCAGGCGCGTGTCCATGAAGCGGACTTTACCGCTTGCGCCGCGCGCCCGCATCGATCCGCTGCCCGGCCGGGCCGAGTCCGGCACTCGTCGCAGCGATGCACCGGCAGACCCGGTCGAGCAGCGCGACCGAGTCGGGCTCCTCGAGATGAGCCGTCACCGGGACGTACCACATGCGGGGCGTCGCGAGCGCAGCGCAGCGCACCGCATCCTTCTCGGTCATCAGAATGGGGCGCTCATCCGCAAATGCGAGGTCGCCGCGCGCGAAGGGATGATGGTCGGGAAAGGGATGCCGGATCAGCTCGAGGCCTCGTTCCTCGAGATCCCGGAAGAAGCGGGCGGGATGGCCGATGCCCGCCACGGCATGAACGCGTCCTGCGCGGAACGCGTCGAGAGCCTGCGCGGTTCCAGCGCCGTCCACTCGGTGCGCAAGGCCTGCAACGAGGCTCATCCGCAGCAGCCGGCCGGCGAGCATCGGTGCAGCGAGCGCCGGCTCACCGAGCGCCGAGCCCGCAGTGGCCTCCCCGCGAGCGAGCGAGGGGTGCTCGGCCGCTCCGTTCACGACGGTGAGATCCACGTGCCGCAGGCGGGAGGGGCTCTCCCGCAAGGGACCCGCGGGAAGCAGGCGTCCGTTGCCGAAGCCGCGAGCCCCATCGATGAGCGCGATCTCGCAATCCCGCGCCAGACGCAAATGCTGCAGACCGTCGTCGGAGAGGATCACGTCGACCGGCTCGTCCGCAATCCGCCGGGCGGCGGCCACTCTGTCCGCCGCCACGACCGTGACGCAGCCGGTGCGCCGGTGGATGAGCAGCGGCTCATCGCCCACTTCCTCCCAAGCCGAGTCGGCGTGCACGACCTGCGGACCTCCCCGAGCGGGCCCTCCCAGGCGCCGGTAGCCCCTCGCGACCACGCCTGCCGCGAGGCCGCGGCCCCGCAGCTGCTCCACGAGCCAGATGGTGAGCGGAGTCTTGCCCGTTCCCCCCACGGTGAGGTTGCCCACCACCACGACGGGCTTCCCGGGCCGCTCAGCTCTCAGCCAACCCTGCGCATAGGCCGCTCGGCGCACCTGCACGGCGGCGCCATAGACCCATGCGAGCGGTTGCAAGAGCGACGGCCGCCCCCGCGGGCGGTACCAGAGCTCCGTCAATCGCCGCTCCATTCCGCGCGGATCAGTCACTGAACTGCAAGCGGTGGAGCTGCGAGTACAGGCCCCCTGCGGCGAGCAGCTGCGAATGCGTGCCGCACTCGACGATCTCTCCGGCGTTGAGCACGACGATCCGGTCGGCTTGCTCGACGGTCGACAGGCGGTGCGCGATGACGAAGGTCGTGCGGTTGCGGACGAGCTCG
>JASHYG010000354.1 GCA_030043215.1 Gammaproteobacteria bacterium | reverse complement strand
TGAAACACATCATTGAAGATTTTGCAAGCCCTCGCGCTCACGGGCGGCTTTGCTGTTAGATTCCGTGCAGAATCGGACTCAAGCAATCGTGCGGAGCGAGAAATTGCGAGTCTCCCGCCTGCTCGCCGGACTTTTTGCCGAGCCTGTGATCGCCTTCGAGGCGCGGGAGCCGATCGGACCCGAGACGCTCAAGGAGGAGGAGGCTCGCTATGTCGGTCGGGCCGTTCCCAAACGCGCCGCGGAATTCGCGGCCGGCCGCGCCTGCGCCCGCAGGGCGCTCGCCGAGCTCGCGATCGTGGACTTCGCGCTGCGGGTCGGCCCCGACCGCGAGCCCCTCTGGCCTCAGGGGGTCACCGGCAGCATCACGCACACCGCCGGCTTCTGCGGCGTCGCGGTCGCGAGGGAAACCGAGATGGCGTCCCTCGGAATCGACGCCGAGCGGCGCGGCGCCGTCGAGCGCCGTCTCTGGCGCCAGGTCGCGACCGAGCGGGAGATCCGCTGGCTCGAAGGGCTGCCTGCGGCCCGGGCGACGGACATGGCGAGCCTCGTGTTCAGCGCCAAGGAGGCGTTCTTCAAGTGCCAGTTCCCCCTCACCCGCGAATGGCTCAGCTTCTCCGACGTGAGCGTGAGCGTCGAGTCCAGGGCGCTGCGGCTCATGCCGTCGAGGCGCCTTGCACTCGAGGCGCTGATGCCCGCGCCGTGGACCGGCCGGTACGCGTTGAGAGGCCCGCTGGTCGTGACGGGATTCGGCCTGCCGCCCCGGTAGTTGTAATCGATTGTGGCTTGCGCGCCGCGCAAGCAGAACTCCAGGCGCGCTAAACTATATAGACGAGGGGAGAACCGGGCATCACGCTCGTTCTACCGTTTGGGCTGTCCGTACCTCCCATCACGCCTTTCGTAGCACAGGTGTCGACGGGATAGATCCCGGTCCCGTATGGTTGCGCCGAGAATGGTCCGCCGCGGGCGGCACGAATGGGCGGCATGCGGACAAAGGGATACATTCGGCGCGAGCGGCAATCGTCTCGCGTCCATGAGCGCTTCGATTGAGATGCACGCGAGTCGAGGCCGGCTCCTCTATATGACGGGTAATGCATGAACGACATACCGAGAAACGACTTTGACCTTGCGCCGCTCGAGCTGCGCGAGTCGGCTCCACGTCAGACGGGGCAGCAGACTCGCCGCCCCCAGCTCGTGAGCATGCTGCTGGTGCTGGTCGGCATCGGGCTCGTCGGCGCGCTCGCCTGGTACCTCGCACACCGCAATGCAGCAGGCCAACAGGGCCGCTTTGCGCGGTTCCAGGCCGCTGCGACGGACGTGGGTTTCGGCGTGGCGACACGCCAGGACGTGCCGATCTACTGGGACGCCCTGGGCTCGGTGACGCCCCTCGCGACGGCCGTGGTGCAGGCTCAGGTCTCGGGCGTCATGACCAAGGTGGACTACCACGAGGGCCAGACGGTCAAGGCGGGCGATCCGCTCGTTCAGATCGACCCCCGGCCGTTCCAAATGACCGAGGAGGAGGACGAAGGCAGCCTCACGCGTGATGAGGCCAATCTCACGAACCAGAACCTCATCGTCAAGCGCGACCAGGTGCTCGTGCAGCAGGACTCCCTCGCCCAGCAGCAGCTCGACACGGATACCTCCACCGAAAAGCAGCTGCAGGCGATGGTCGCGAGCGATCGCGCATCGCTCGATTCGGCGAAGCTGAATCTCGCGTGGACAACCGTCACGGCCCCCATCTCGGGACGGGTCGGCATACGGCCGGTGGACGTGGGCAACTACGTCACCCCGAGCTTGACGAACGGTGTCGCAACGATCACCCAGCTGCAGCCGATCGATGTGATGTACTCGCTCCCGGCCGACGTGATCCCACAGCTGCAAGCACGCCTAAAGGCCGGTGCGCAGCTCCCGACGACGGTGCTCGACCGCACTCGCACGACTGTGCTCGGACAGGGCACGTTCCTGACTCTCGACAACATGGTGGATTCCTCGACGGGCGCCGTGCGCGCGAAATCGCGGTTCAGCAACGCCGATGGCAACCTCTTTCCGCAGCAGTTCGTCAACGTGCGGCTCCTTCTCAATACTCTGCACGACGCCATCGTGGTGCCTTCGGCGGCCGTCCGTCACGGCCCGCAGGGCGACTACGTGTACCTCATCGAGCCGGACGACACCGTTCACATCCAGCTCGTGACCACCGGTCCCTCGGACGGCGACAAGATCTCGATCTCTTCGGGCCTCGACGGTGGCGAGCGCGTGGTGACCGAGGGCGGCGATCGGCTGGTTGACGGAGCAACCGTCCGTCTCCCGGGCCAGAGCGGCGGATTCGGCCAGCGCCCTGGACAGGCCGGACAACGCCGAGGCGGCGCGAACGGACGTCGTTACCGCCCAGGAGCCGGCCAGTTCGGCGCGAGGCCGCAGGGCGCGAGGCCACAGGGCGCGGGGCAGCCGGGACAGTAAGCGCGCGGACCGGCTCGCTTGCCGCGAGCTCGGACCGCCCATGAGATTCGACCACCCATGAGTCCGTCGCGTCCCTTCATTCTGCGCCCCGTCGCGACCTCGCTCTGCATGGCCGCGATCGTGCTCGCGGGGATGGTCGGCTTTCACTTCCTGCCACTCTCCGCGCTGCCCGAGGTGGACTATCCGACGATCCAGGTCGAGACCCAGTATCCGGGCGCGAGCCCGGAGGTGATGAGCCAGACCGTCACCGCGCCGCTCGAGCGGCAGTTCGGGGAGATGCCGGGCCTCGACCGGATGTCCTCGATCAGCTCCGCGGGCGCCTCGG
>JASHYG010000353.1 GCA_030043215.1 Gammaproteobacteria bacterium | reverse complement strand
ACTACGGCGGGAGCCCCGCGCCACCGATCGCCTGGGTGGACCACATCGGCTTACCTCCCGGCGCCCGAGCGGAGTTCATCATCGAGGGGCCCGCGCTCGGCGTTCCCGGGTTGCTCGTGACCCGCACGGTCGACACAGGGCCGGGGGGCGAGAACGACCCGAACCGCGCCCTCGCATTCATCATCGCCGCGAACGATGCGCCGGAGCCGCAGTCGAGGCTCCCGTCCAACTCCAAACCGTTGCCGTCCTCCGCTCTGCCCTGGCTCGGAAATGTGGCGCCGGTGCGCGTGAGAAGGCTTTATTTCTCGGAGAAGCTCGAGAACCCGAACGATCCGACCAGCGCGACCGAGTTCTACCTCACGGTGGACGGGCAAACGCCCCAGGCGTTCGATCCGCACTCACCTCTACCGAACATCGTGGTGCAGCAAGGCGAGGTGGAGGACTGGATCATCGAGAATCGCTCCGCGGAGCTGCACGCCTTTCACATCCACCAGCTCCACTTCGAGCTCGTGGACTGGTCCGGTGTGGCGGTTCACGAGCCCTTTCTCCGCGACACGGTCAACGTGCCTTACTTCAACGGCCGGATGCTCACGTATCCGAGCGTGCGGCTGCGCATGGACTTTCGCGATCCAAACATCGTCGGCACGTTCGTCTATCACTGCCACGTTCTCGATCACGAAGACGGCGGCATGATGGGAACCATCCGAGTCGAGCCAGCGCACAAGCGTCATCTGCCGATCACACCGCGGCAATAATCGTCCTCTAAAAAGTACGAGCCGGAATGACCGGCCACAGGTCTCATCAGGGAGAATCGCATGAGCACCCCCAGCATTGGGTCACACCTGCTGCACAGCTTGCGCGTCGGACTCGGCTCGCTTGCGCTGTTGCAGCTTTCCGTCGGTCCGGTCCTCGCGAGCGAGGCGGCCTCGATCCCGGGCTCGATCCCACCCCCGAGCTCGGCCTCGTTCCCCGACGACGACACGGTCACTCCGATCAAACACGTCATCGTCATCATCGGCGAGAATCGCAGCTTCGACCATGTCTTCGCGACCTTCGTGCCGAAGACGCCGGGCGTGACGGTGAACAACCTGCTGTCCGAGGGCATCATCGCCCTGGATGCCGACAAGAACGCGATTCCGGGACCCAACTTCGAGAAGGCGCATCAGCTCGCCGCCTCCGACTTGGGCTCGAGCGATCCGTTCCTGCTCAGCCCGCCGACACAGGATTTTCCCAACGATCAGCTGCCCGCGCCGCTCGTCGGCGGGCCCAAGGTCTCCTACATTCCGAACGAGTGCAGCTCGAGCACGCCCATCAGCCAGTGCGCGGCGAGCCTGACCCTCGCCCAGCAGTCCGAGAACGGCCTGCCGCAGTCCTATTATCCGGATCTGCTGACGGGCGGCACGGGCCAGACCTCCGGAACGCCGGATGAGCGCATCAGCGACGTGAGCTCCTTGCCGGCCGGCCCCTTTCAGCTGACCAACGGCTCGACCTTCGTCTACGACGACTATGCTCAGAGCCCGGTGCACCGCTTCTACCAGATGTGGCAGCAGCTGAACTGCAGCATCGAGCGCTCCTCCGGAGATAACCCCTCAGGCTGCAATGAGAACCTCTTCTCCTGGGTCGAGGTGACCGTCGGCGCCGGCACGGACGGCGTCACGCAGCCCGCTGCGTGCATCCCGGGTGACACGAAGACGGGATGCTTCAGCACCGAGTATCTGCAAGGTGCCACGACGACCGGCGAGGGCTCGACCGCTCTCGGCTTCTACAACGTGCAGAAGGGCGACGTGCCGTACTTCACGAGCCTCGTCAACGAGTACGCGATGAGTGACAACTTCCACCAGTCCGTGAACGGCGGCACGGGCGCGAACCACATCATGTTCGGGCACGGCGACATGATCTGGTTCAGCGACGCGAAGGGCAACCCGGCCTCACCGCCGAACGGTGTGGAGGTCTACCAGGGCACGCCCGATGCCGGCGTCGTCAACGAGATCGAGAATCCCAATCCGGCGGAGGGCACGAACAACTGGTATACGGAAGACGGCTACGGCGTCAGCTACAACGCCGGGTATCCTCCTCCCTATACCAACTCTCCCGTCTACGGCGGCGGATCCTACAGCGACTGCTCCGATCCCAATCAGCCCGGCGTCCGCCCGATCCTCGATTACCTCGCGAGCCTGCCGCGGCCGATCGACCCGCGCTGCGAGCCGGGCCACTACTACCTGCTCAACAACTACAATCCGGGCTGGTTCGGCAACGGCAAGAACGCTTACACCGACAACAATCCGGCCAACACGCCGTTCACCGTTCCGCCCTCCTCGACGCCCGGCATCGGCGACGACATGAATGCCCACGGCATCTCGTGGAAGTACTACGGGGACCAGTGGAACAACTACGTGAACGATCCGTACCAGCTCAACTACGGGACGCCCGGCCCGACGGCGGACGAGTACTGCAACATCTGTAATCCGTTCCAGTACGACACCTCGATCATGTCGCATCCGGATCAGGTGGCGGCGCACATCCAGGACTCGGTGAACCTGTATTCCGACATCGCGAACGGCACCCTGCCCGCCGTCTCGATCGTCAAGCCGAGCGGCTACACCGACGGGCACCCGGCATCCTCCAAGCTCGATCTGTTCGAGGGATTCGTCCAGAAGATCGTCCAGCAGGTCGAGGCCTCACCCTACGCCCGCGACACCGCCATTTTCATCACCGAGGATGAAGGCGGCGGCTACTACGACTCGGGCTACGTGCAGCCGCTCGACTTCTTCGGCGACGGCACGCGCATCCCGCTCATCGTCGTGTCGCCCTACGCGAAGCCCGGCTACATCTCGCACGTGTACACGGATCACGTCTCGATTCTCAAGTTCATCGAGCGCAACTGGCGGCTGCCCCCCGTGACGTATCGCAGCCGAGACAACTTCCCGGATCCGGTGACGGCCCTCGGCAACCCCTATGTGCCGCTCAACACGCCGGCCATCGGCGACCTGTTCGACCTGTTCGACTTCTCGCAGGGGCCGGGCGGCACGCCTCACTGAGCTCATCGCGATACGGCGCTGGGCGTGCCGGGGAACCTACCCCGTCGCGCCCAGCGCGCGGGACCCGCCGATTCGCTATGATCGCGGCGAGGTCCCCTTCTTGAACGTCACCGAAGCGATCGAAACCCGCATGAGCTGCCGTGCCTTTCTCGGCACGCCCGTCCCGCAGGCGGTGGTCCGCGAGATCCTCACCACCGCGAGCCGCGCCCCGTCCGGCGGCAACCTCCAGCCCTGGTTCGTCTATGTCCTCGCCGGCGAGCCGCTGCGGGAGCTCATCGAGCGCGTCCGCGCAAAGACCTCGGCACACCCCCTCGGTGAGGGCACGGAGTACAACATCTACCCTCCGAACCTCAAGGAGCCGTACCGCTCGCGCCGCTTCAAATGCGGCGAGGACATGTACGCCCTGGTCGGCATCGGGCGCGGGGAACGGGACCGGCGCCTCGAGCAGTACGCGCGCAACTACGAGTTCTTCGGCGCGCCCGTGGGCCTGTTCTTCGCGATCGACCGCATCATGGGGTCGGATCAATGGTCGGACGTGGGCATGTTCATGCAGAGCATCATGCTCCTCGCGCGGGAGCGCGGCCTGCACACCTGTCCGCAGGAATCCTGGGCCGGATGGCACCAGAGGGTCGGGGAGTTCTTGGGGCTGCCGCCCGAGCGGATGCTCTTCTGCGGCATGGCGCTCGGCTACCGCGATGAGTCCGCCCCGATCAACCGCATGCACACGGAGCGCGCTCCGCTCGAGGAGTTCGCCACCTTCCGGGGATTCTAGGACGGCTGGTAGCGCGTCGGATCGGCGATGCCCGCGGAGGCGAACCCCGCGCGGCGGATCCGGCACGAATCGCAGCGCCCGCAGGCGCGCCCCTTGGCGTCTGCTTGATAGCACGACACGGTCAGACTGTAATCGAGACCCAGCCGCACGCCTTCCCGGATGATCTCCGCCTTCGTCCACTCGATGAGCGGCGCGTGGATGCGGCAAGGGTTGCCTTCCACGCCGGCCCTGGTCGCCCGCGCCGCCAGTTGCTCGAACGCCGCGATGAACTCCGGCCGGCAGTCGGGGTATCCGCTGTAATCGACGAAATTGACGCCGATGAAAATGTCGCGCGCGTCGAGCACCTCGGCCCACCCGAGCGCGAGCGCCAGCATGATCGTATTGCGGGCGGGAACGTAGGTCACGGGAATACCGGTCGTCGGAGTCTCCGGCACGGCGATCCCGGGGTCCGTCAGCGCCGAGCCGCCGATGCCCGCGAGGTCCACGTGCATCACGCGGTGCTCGCGCGCCCCGAGCGCCCGCGCCACGCTCGCTGCCGCATCGAGCTCGGCGGCGTGGCGCTGCCCATACGCGACGGAGAGCGCGAAACATTCGAGCCCGCGTTCGCGCGCGAGCGCGAGCGTGGTGGCCGAGTCGAGTCCGCCGGACAGCAGGACGACGGCGCGATCTCGGCCGGAGCGCTCTCCCGCTGTCATGTCGCCCCGCTCATCGTCATTTCCCGGGAACGTTGCCCCAGAGATACTTGTGCAGCTGGATCTGGAATCGCACGGGCAGCCGGTCCTCCAGGATCCAGTCGGCGAGCTCCCGCGCCGCGAGCTGCTCGTGGCTCGGGGAGAAGAGCACCGCGCACCGCGCGGCGAGCCCGAGCTCGCTCACCTTCGCGCGGCTCCATTCGTAATCCTCGCGCCCACAGATGACGAACTTGACCTGATCCTTCCTCTCGAGTCGCCCGAGCTCCTCGTAACGGTTGCGGCGCTCCTCGCCCGAGCCGGGGGTCTTCACATCGACCACCCGCACCACACGCGCGTCCACCTCGTCGAGCGACATGGCGCCGCTCGTCTCCAGGGACACTCTCAAGCCCTCATCGCAGAGGCGGGCGAGCAGCGGCAAGCAATCCTTCTGCGCAAGAGGCTCACCGCCCGTGACGCAGACGTAACGGCCTCCGAGCTCGTGCACCCGCCGCACCACCTCGTCGAGCGTCCACCACTCGCCGCCGTGGAAGGCATAGGCCGTGTCGCAGTACTGGCATCGCAGCGGACAGCCCGTCAGGCGAACGAAGACGGTCGGCACGCCGACGGTGTCGGCCTCGCCTTGCAGGGAATAGAAGACTTCCGTGATCTTGACGCGGGCCATGGCCCGTGAATATACGCCGGCCGCTCAGTGCGAATCGGACGGCGCGGCCTCAGACCCCCCGGTCAGTTGGCGCAGCCGGTCCTGGGCCTGCTGAGCCGCATTGGTGCCCGGGTATTTCCGAGCCACCTCGCCGAGCGTCGCGCGCGCATCCGAGTACTGCTTCTGCTCGTACTGCGCGTAGCCGAGCCGCAGCAGGGCATCCGGCGCCTTGCTCGAGCTCGGCCACTGATGGAGCAGGGTCTGAAATGCGCCCGCCGAACTGGCGAAGTCCCCGGAGGCGTAATACGCCTCGCCGAGCCAGTACTGTGCGTTGTCCGCCAGGTCGCTCTTTGGATAAGACGTCAAGAACTGCTTGAGGCCTCCGATCGCGTCCGGGTACTTGCCGTTCTTGAGTGAATCCAGGGCCTGCATGTAGGCCGCCTGCTCGGAGCCCGGCGGCGGACCGGTGGGCCCGGAGGCCGCGGAGCCGCCGCCGCCCGTGCCCAGCTGGCCGATGCGCTTGTCGAGGTCCGAGTAGAGCGCCCGCTGCTGCTTGCGCAAGGCGTCGTTCATGTTCTCGAGCTCGTCGATCCGCCCCTGGAGCATCCGCACCTGCGTCTGCAGCGAATTGATGCTCTGTGCCATGTCGAGCAGGCTCTGATTGGAGATGACGCGCTCGATGCGGGTCGTCCGCGCGTCGAGGTCGTTGAGCTTGCCCTGCAGCACCGGATCGTCCTCCGGCGTCGTCGCGCAGCCGGCGAGCGTGGCGAGCACGGCCGCGACCAGCGAGTAGGCGATCACTCTACGCATGGGCGATCACTTGAGGTAGACGATGTCGACACGCCGGTTCTTGGCCCAGGCCGCCTCGTCGTGGCCCGCATCCACGGGGCGCTCGGCCCCATAGCTCACCGTGCTGATCTGGGAGTCCGCCGCCCCCTGCAGCAGGAGCGCCTGGCGGACCGCCTGAGCGCGGCGCTCGCCGAGCCCGATGTTGTATTCCCGGGACCCGCGCTCGTCCGTGTTGCCTTCGAGCCGCACGTGCAGGGTGGGATGGGTGGAGAGGTACTTGGCATGCGCCGAGACGATGTCCGTCCCCTCCCCCTTGATCTCGCTGCTGTCGAAGTCGAAGTAGATCGTGCGCTTGGCGAGCAGGCCCGCGTCGGGTCCGGCGACTTCCTGGCCGCCGCCGTTCGCGCCGGCGCCCTCATTCGCGTTGGCGCCTGCGGCGCCCGCGGACTCGGCGCCCGCTCCATTGCCGGGCACGGCCGTGTTGGATCCAGGACTCGGGGCCGGCGGCTTGTGGGCGCAGGCTGCGAGCATCAGCGCAGCGGCGGCTAGCAGGACGGGTAAGGCTCTACGCATGATTCCCTCCATCTTTACAGGACTTTTTATCACAAATCACGGGTGCGCAAACGGCCCCCACACCGGATCGCGCACGTCCGCCTGATCCGAGGTGAGCCGCTGCGAGGTGAGTCCATCGAGCGAGACGCGCTGCAGGACGCTCTGGCCGTGCTCGATCGAGGCATAGAGGAGCATGGCGCCATTCGGCGCGAAGCTCGGCGTGTTGTCGAGCGGCCCGGG
>JASHYG010000352.1 GCA_030043215.1 Gammaproteobacteria bacterium | reverse complement strand
CAGGCGGGCACGGCGGCACCGCCGTCAGGCGATAGGTGAAGCGGCCGGGGTGGCGCATGATCTTGCGCCAGCCGTGGCCGGTGATGTTGACGCAGTAGTGCGGCGTGACTCCTGCGGCCCAGACGCTCTCCATGACGGAAGCGTAGAGCGGCGTCGGATCGAGGAGCGCCTCACCGAACGGACGCTGATCGCCGATGCGCGCGGCGTAGCCGTGCGTAAGGCGCTCCGCGAGCTTGCGGGCGAGGCTCACGCCGTTCGCATGGATGCCGCTCGCGGCAAGCAGCACGATGGCATCGCCTGCCTCCAGGCGCTCGCCCAGCGTCAATCGGCCGGGCGGCACGATCCCGACGCAGGAGGCGGCGAGGTCGATGCGTCCGGGCTCGACGACGCCGCTCAACGCCGGCGTCTCCCCTCCTCCCCAGACGACCTTGCAGATATCGCAGGCGGCTTGCCAGCCACGCACGAGGTCCTCCATGCGCTCCGCATCCGCAAACCAGTCGCTGCTGCCCGCGGCCCAGTACGCATGCACGGACACCGGGGCCGCGCCCACCGTGATCAGATCGTTGACCGCCATCGCGATCGTGTCCTGCGCAAGGGTGTCGTAGTGCGTGCGGCCGGTGATCGGACGCACGGCGTCCGCCACGAGCGCCTTGGTGCCGAGACACTCGGTGACGGACGCGATCAGCGTGCCTCCGACATCGACGACATAGGCCGACTCGCCGCGCGAGCGCTCCAGCTCCCGCATGCCGCGCCCGGCGAGGTGGCGTGACGTGGATTGCGCCGCCTGCTGCGCGCGAACCTTGAGCGCGTCGATCCGCCGATAATCGACCCCCGCGCTCGAGTAGTCGATGGGAGCCCTGGACAAGCGCGTCACCTCGTGCGTCAACCGGGCGGTCCTTGCATCGTAGCAGGAGCCGGCGCCCGGCGGGCAATGAGCACCGCGATGATCGCCTGCTCGGGAAACGCCTCCCGGATCCGGGCCTTGGCGACGCAGACGTGCTTGCCCGAGGTGAGCACGTCGTCGAACAGCACGACGAGCGGACGCAGCGGCTCGCGCAGCTGCTCAGGATCGAGCTCGGTGAGCTCGAGCAACTCACCGAAGCGGACGCGATGTGCTCCGCTTACGTGGTCGGCTTCCCGGCTCGCCTTCTGCCGCAGGAGGGGGCGGATATCGGCCTCGAGCCCCGAGAACGCGAGCCGCAGCGCGCGCAGCAGCCGGTCGCAGTAGTCGGTCTCCCCCGGCAGCTTCGATGCGGGAATCGGCACGAAGGTGAGCCGTGTCTCGATCGCCACCCGCCCGAATTGCCCCCGCAATACCCGCGCCACCTCCGCGATGGCCCGATCCTTGAAATACTGCACCGCGCGCGGCTGCGCGCTCGCCGCGATCCGGCTCGGCATCCGCTTGAAGTCTGCGATCAGATCGTTGGTCGGCCCCGCCGACCAGCCGCGGCCTGCATGGAACTCTCCGAAGTACAGGCAATGATCGCTCGGCAGCAGAAAGCCATGGTCGGCGCGGCCGCCCTCGTCGAGCCACCGCAGCCGCTCAGGCAGCGAGCCGGCTCTCGATGTCCTCGAGCTTGCGGACACGGATGGCGCCTCGCTCGGCGAGCCTGTCGGGCCAGCTGAGCGCCGGATCGCGAAAGCATTGATCGAGAATGAACACCGTGCGTCCCTGCTGGAGGGCGTGCCGCGCGGGGATGATCGCTCCCGACCGCTCGCCCGCCTCGACAACGATGGTGGCCTCCGCAAGTGCCGCGAGAGTCGCGTTGCGCTCGCGAAAGAATTGCCGGTTCTCATCCACGGTCTGGCGGGCGTAGCGCACGATCGGCACCTGGCTCACCAGCAGATACTCCCGCGCAAGCTGCCGCTGCAGTCCCGCGTTGGCGGGCGGAAAGCACGCGGTGAGTGGCGTTCCGAGCACGGCTGCCGTCAGCCCGCCGGCCTCGATCGCCGCGAGATGGACCTCCGTGTCGATTCCCTGCGCGAGGCCGGATAGCAGCACGAAGCCTGCCTTCGCGAGGTGCCGCGCGAGGAAAGCGGCGCGCCGCGCGCCGTCGCGGCTCGGATGCCGTGTGCCGACGATGGTGATGCAGCGCCTGGTGAGGAGCGGCAGATTGCCCTGGTGGTAGAGGACCTCGATCGGGTGAGCCGCGCTCCGCAGCCGCTGCGGATACGCCGGCATGCCGCGAACGCTGACACCGAGCGCGTCCACCCCCGCGGCAGATGCGAGGTCGAGAGCCCTGCGCCGGTGCTCGTCGGCCTCGTCCCGCGGCACCAGATCGGATGGCAAAGAGCCCGGATGCTCGCGAAACAGGCGAGCAAGCGACTTGAAAGTCGTGCGCTCCCTCGCCCAGAGCGCCTCGTAAGCGCCGAGCTCCTCGAGCGGCGCCAGCGCGCGCGTTTGCGAGTACCCGGAGCAAGCGAACAGATCGTCCATGGGTGATACGCGATGATCGATGGAGGCCTCGTCGCGCGGCGCATTCTAAGCCGCTGTGGCTCCGGGTTCGCGTTGACACGGCGTATTTCGAGGCATCGAGAGCGGTTTATCGAATCCGGGTAGACTGCGGGAATCGCATGACCTACCTGCAGCAGGAATTCGACGACCGCGTGATCCTGGAGCCCGGTGCCGGAATTACGCCGGATGCCTCCGTGATCTGGCTGCATGGTCTCGGCGCGGACGGGCACGACTTCGTGCCGCTCGTGCCGGAGCTCGAGCTGCCCGAGAGCTGCGCGCCGCGCTTCGTCTTCCCCCACGCGCCCGTCCGGCCCGTCACGCTCAACAACGGCATGCGCATGCGCGCCTGGTACGACATCCTCGGCCTCTCGGCGGCCACGGCGGAGGATGAGCCCGGAATCCGCGAGTCCGCGCAGCTCGTCGAGCGGCAGATCCGCCGCGAGCGCGCGGCCGGCATCCCGTCGAGCCGCATCGTGATCGCGGGGTTCTCGCAAGGCGGGGCGATCGCCCTGCATACGGCGCTGCGCCACACCGAGCCCCTGGCCGGCGTGCTGGCACTCTCCACCTACCTGCCGCTGCGGGCCGCGGCCGGCGAGGCGTCGAGCGCCAACCGGCGCATTCCCATCCTCATGTGCCACGGGATCTACGATCCGGTCCTGCCCCTCGAGGGCGCCGAGCGCTCCCGCGATCTGCTGCGCGCCGCAGGCTACACGGTGGAATGGAAGCAGTACCCGATGCAGCACCAGGTCTCGGCGGAGGAGATCGCCGACATCTCCGAGTGGCTGGGCCGGGTCCTCGCCTGACCGCGCTCAAGCGCGCTGCACGGCTCGCTCGAAGTCGAGCCTCAAGTCCTCGAAGATCTTCACCGCCGTGGCGCGGCCGGCGCCGAAGACACCGCCCCCCGGATGCTGGAACGGCCCGACCAGGTAGAGCCGCTCGACGCCGGGAACCGTGTACTGGCCGAGCTCCGGCGTCGGCCGATGCGAGCCGGACTGATACGTGGACATCGCGATTCCGTGCAGATCCCCGTGCTCGAAGCTCGGCGAAGTGCGCTCCATGTCGACCGGACTGTCGCAGTGGTACGCGAGGATGTTCTCGGAAGTGAGATCGGGCAGGAAGCGCCTCATGTGCTCGAGCATCCGCTCCGCGTACTGCGCCTTCGACTCGTCCCACGAGCGCCCGTCCGCCCGCACGTACGGCACGTAGTCCCAAGCATGGAGCGTCGCCGCCCCGGACGGTACCCGGGACGGATCGAACTGCGAGAGCGAGCCCAGCCCGACCAGCGGATAGGGCGCGAGATTCCCGTAGCGCAGCTCATCGAAGGACCGGCGCAGCGTCTGGTAGTCGTTCGGCAGCAGCTCGGTCATCACGGCGCCGAGCGGCTCTCCGCTGCGGGTCGTGAGCGGTGCCTTGAGCGCAGCATGGACCGTGAT
>JASHYG010000351.1 GCA_030043215.1 Gammaproteobacteria bacterium | reverse complement strand
TCCTTGCAAAATCGGCAGTTCTGCCGCCGCGCGCATTTGGCGTGCGCCCGGCGTCCGCGGTAGACTGCCGCGCCCCGGGGGGCTTGCCTCTGGCGAGGCTCGCGAGAGAGCCCGAGGGGAGCCCGTACCGGCCGTCCGATCTAGAGGTTCCACTGCAATGGCGCTCGAGCGCACTCTGTCCATTGTCAAGCCCGACGGCGTGAGCCGCAGTCTCATCGGGGAGGTCTACCGCCGGCTCGAGCAGGCCGGTCTCAGCATCGTCGCAGCCCAGATGCGGCAGCTCTCCATGCGCGAGGCGGAAGGCTTCTATGCGGTACACCGCGAGCGGCCGTTCTTTCGGGACCTCGTGCGCTACATGACCTCCGGGCCCGTCGTGGTGCAGGTGCTGGAGGGAGACAACGCCATCGCGAAGAACCGCGAGGTGATGGGAGCGACCGACCCCAAGAAGGCCGCGAAGGGCACGATTCGCGCGGACCTCGCGCTCAGCATCGAGCAGAATGTCGTGCACGGGTCGGACTCGCCGCAGACGGCGGCGTTCGAGATCGGGTACTTCTTCGCCGCCACGCAGATTTTTCCGCGCGGCTGAGCATCGGGAGCGCCGCGCCGCACGCCTCCGTCCGCCTCCTCCCTCTTGCGCACAGACTCCCCCGCCATGCAGAGCTCTCCCCCAAGCGAACGCCTGAATCTGCTGGGCCTCACCCGCCCGGCGCTCGAGGCGTTCGTGTGCGAGCTCGGGAGTAAGCCGTTCCGTGCGCGCCAGCTCGCGCACTGGATCTACAAGCGGGGCGAGGCGCGCTTCGACGCCATGACCGATCTCGCCAAGGACTTCCGGGCGGAGCTCGCGGAGCGCGCGGAGGTGCGCGCTCCCTCGGTGATCGAGGTCCAGCGCTCGCGCGATGGCACGCGCAAGTGGAAGCTCCGGGCGGACGCGAGCCAGGCATTCGAGATGGTCTTCATCCCGGAGGACGATCGCGGCACTCTTTGCATCTCCTCCCAGGTCGGCTGCGCGCTCGATTGCTCTTTCTGCGCGACGGCCCAGCAAGGCTTCAACCGCAATCTCACGACGGCCGAGATCGTCGGTCAGGTGTGGCTCGCGTGCCGCGAGCTCGAGGATGCCGATGCGGTCGTACGGCTCGGGGAGCCCAAGGAGGCCGGCCGCGCGGCCCCGGAGCGCGCAGTGCCGGAACGCGCCGTGCCGGAACGCGCCGTCACCAATGTCGTGCTGATGGGGATGGGTGAGCCGCTCGCGAACTTCCGCAACGTCGTGCCTGCATTGAGGATCCTGCTCGATGACTGCGGCTTCGATCTCTCACGGCGCCGCGTGACGCTCTCCACCTCGGGCCTCGTGCCCCAGATCTACCGGCTCGCGGAGGAGATCAACGTCGCCCTGGCGGTCTCCCTGCACGCGCCGGACGACGAGCTGCGGAGCGAGCTCGTGCCCATCAATCGCAAGCACCCGATCGCGGAGCTCCTCGAGGCCTGCTGGCACTACATCGACGAGCAGAACGGGCGCAGCGTGACCTTCGAGTACGTCATGCTCGACGGCGTCAACGACTCCCCCGCCCAGGCGCGCCGGCTCGCCCGGCTGCTCGCGGGTCACCCCGCGAAGGTGAACCTCATTCCCTTCAATCCGTTCCCCGGCACGAGCTATCGCCGCTCGCCGGAGGGGACCATCTTGCGATTCCGGGACGAGCTCAACGGCCGCGGCCTCGTCGCAACCGTCAGGCGTACCCGGGGTGAGGACATCGATGCCGCATGCGGCCAGCTCGCGGGCCGTGTGATCGACCGCACGACAGTCCGGCTCGGCAGCAGAATCTCGAGCGGGGTGGCACAGGCATGAGCGCACGAATCGGCCGCATGCGTTGGATGGTGGCAGTGCTCGCGACCGTTGCGATCGCCGCTTGCGCCTCGAAACCCAGGGTCGCCTCGCCGATCCCGGATACGCCGAGCCCGAAGCCGCAGCTTGCCGAGGCGGCCAAGTACAACGTCGAGCTCGGCATCGCCTACATGCAGCGCGGGGATCTCGAGCGCGCGCAGGACAAATTGAATCGGGCGCTGAAGGAAGCTCCCCGCGATCCGAGCGTGCACAGCGCGCTCGCGCTGCTCTACGAGCGGCTAGGGGAGCTCGACGAGGCGGACAGCGAGTTCCGGAGGGCGATGCGCCTTGCGCCGCGTAATCCCGACGTGTCGAACAACTACGCAGTCTATCTCTGCCGCACGCACCGCGTGGACGAGGGCGTCAAGCGCCTGCTCGCAACGGCGCACGACCCGCTGTACTCGACGCCGGAGGCGGCGTACACGAACGCGGCAGTCTGTCTGCACTCGGTGAACCGGGACACGGAGGCCGAGGCGGATCTGCAGCGCGCCCTCGAGCTGCGGCCGAGCTTCGCCGAGGCGGTCCTCCAGCTCTCGACCCTCGATGCGCAGCACGGCAAGCTCCGCGTCGCGCTCGCGCGGATCGACCGCTACTTCGACACCTACAGCTCGACGCCGGATCTGCTGGTGCTCGCCATCCAGATCGCGCATACGCTCGGCGACCCCGCCGCGCAGCAGCGGTACGAGCAGCGGCTGCGCATCGACTTTCCCGATTCGCCGCAGACTCGCGCGCTCTCCTCGAGCCCCGGCCCGGGGTGACAGGCCGTGAGTTCGCCAGCGGCAGAGGTCGGAGCACGCGGCAGCGTCGGCGCACGCCTGAGAAGCGCGCGCGAGCGCGCGGGCCTCTCTCCGATCCAGGCCGCGGAGGCGCTGCACCTCGACACCGGCACGCTCGAGGCGCTCGAGGCCGAGCAGTTCGAGCGGCTCGGCGCGCCGGTCTACGTGCGCGGATACATTCGCCACTATGCCGATCTCATCGGAGAGTCCGCGGCCGAGCTGCAGGAGCTCTATGCGGCGAGCGCGCACGCCGCCCGCATGCCCGACCTCACTCGCATCCCGAGAGTCGAGAGCGCGAGCACATCGGGCGCGCTGCTCGCTCCGGGCGTCGCCGTCGTGATCGCCGTGGGGCTGATCGGAATGGGCTGGTGGATCTCCGGCAACCTCGGCGGAGCGCGGCTGCAGCGAGGGCGGCCCGTGTTCCTGCTGAGTGCGGAGCCGGCCGGAGCCCAGGCGGCCCGCGCGGCTGGGCAGGCTGAGCAGGCCGGGCAGGCTGGGCAGGCCGGGACGATCGGCGAGCTGCCGCCGGCCTGGTCCGCACTCGCGACGCTCCCCGCCGCCGCGGCGCTTGCGCCCCAAGGTCAGGCGCCTCACGCGGATCAGCAGAGTCTCGAGGATTTCGGCCCTCCGGCGCCTGCGCAAGCGGGCAAAGGGCCGCGCGGAAGAACGGCGGCGCTCGAGATGCGCTTCGCCGAGGATAGCTGGACCGAAGTGTACGACGCGCGCGGCGCACGCCTGTTCTACGATGTGGGCTTCGCCGGCTCCACGCGAACGGTGAGCGGCGTGCCCCCGCTGCGTGTGGTGCTGGGCAATCCGCCCGAGGTCGCCCTGCAGCTCGACGGCCGGCCCGTCGCCGTGCCCGGTGCCGTGCGTAACGTCATCGCCGAGTTCCGGATCAACCGCTCGGGCCGCGTCGCCCCGGTGAGGCTCGCCGCCGCCGATACGGCCGCCCCGGGGGGCCGCGAGCGGCCCGATCCGCAAGAGATTCACTGAGCGCTCGCCGCGAGGGGATGAGCTTGATCGCACAGATCCAAGCCGTGCGCGGCATGAACGACGTGCTGCCGGCCGACGTCGGCCTGTGGCAGCGGCTCGAGGCGGTGGCGCGAGAGCTGCTCGAGGCTTACGGCTACGCCGAGATCCGCGTCCCGGTCGTCGAGCACACGGAGCTCTTCGAGCGCGCAATCGGCGAGCACACGGACGTGGTCGAGAAGGAGATGTACACGTTCGTGGACCAGGGAGACGAGAGCCTCACGCTGCGGCCCGAGGCGACGGCGGGCATCGTCCGGGCCGTGATCGGAAACGGCATGCTGCGCGGCCAGCGCCACAAGCTGTGGTGCACCGGGCCGATGTTCCGCCACGAGAAGCCGCAGAAGGGGCGCTTCCGGCAATTCCACCAGATCGACGTGGAGGCCGTCGGCTTTCCCGGTCCGGATGTGGATGCGGAGCTCATCGCGCTCACGGCCCGGCTGTGGCGGCGCTTGGGTGTCGAGCGGGTCGCCCTGCAGCTCAATTCGCTCGGCACCGCGGAGTCGCGGCGCGCGTACCGTACCGCGCTCGCCGACTACTTCCGTGCGCACGAGTCGCGCCTCGACGCCGACAGCCGCCGCAGGCTCGACGCCAATCCCCTCCGCATCCTCGACAGCAAGAGCCCTGAGATGCAGGAGCTCGTCGCCGGCGCTCCGGTCCTCACCGATCACCTGGATGCCGAGTCGCGCGCCCACTTCGATGCGCTCCGCGCCGCGCTCGACTCGATGGGTGTCGATTACCGGGTCAACCCGCGGCTGGTGCGCGGCCTGGACTACTACAGCCGGACCGTGTTCGAATGGGTCACCGATGCGCTCGGCTCGCAGGATGCGGTGTGCGGGGGCGGGCGCTACGACGGACTGATCGGCCAGCTCGGCGGCGAGGCCACCCCGGCGATGGGTTTTGCGCTCGGGATGGAGCGGACGATCGAGCTGCTGCGCCAGGCGCCTGGGCAGTCCGGGGCGCGCAGCCCGCACGTCTACGTCATCGTGAGCGGTGAGCGGGTGGCCACGGGCCTCAAGGTCATCGAGTCATTGAGGGATGCGCTGCCGCAGCTGCGCTTCGAGTTGAGTCTCGGGGGCGGGAACTTCAAGAGCCAGTTTCGGCGGGCCGACCGGAGCGGAGCCGAGCTCGCGATCGTCTTGGGCGAGGAAGAGCTCGGCCGCGGGGCCGCCGCTTTGAAACCTTTGCGGCAGGGCACCGGTCAGAGTGAGTGTCCGCTCGCCGAGCTTTCAGAACGGATCCTGGCGGCGCTCGGGGCGGAGAGAGGGTCGAGGCACGCGAACGGCGGCCGGGGGGGATCGATCGGTGGATGAGTATCTGTCGGAAAGCGAGCAGTGGGAGCGCCTGAAAGGCTTGGTCAAGGAGTACGGGCCGGTGGTCGTCATCGGCCTCGCGCTCGGGGCGCTCGCCATCGGCGGCTTGCGCTGGTGGCATGCCCGCACGGACCGCATCGACCTGGCCGCGAGCGCTCGCTACCAGCAAGCGGTGGATGCGTTCGATGTGGGCAACCGCGGGCAAGGACTGAATGCGATCGACGAGCTGGCGCGCGAATACCCCGGCTCGCCCTACGTGGACCAGGGCAATCTCGTCGCGGCGCGCGTGTTCGTGGAGTCGAACGAGCTGGATCAGGCCGCGGAGCGGCTGAGCCTCGTGGCGCGGCAATCGCGCGATCCGGAGCTCGCCACCGTCGCGCGGCTGCGGCTCGCGCGTGTGCAGATCGCGATGAAACGGCCCGATGCCGCGCTCGACACTCTCGGGGCGCCGCAAGCGGGCGGATTCGCTGCCCTTTACCACGAGATCCGCGGAGACGCCTATTATGCGAAGGACGACAAGGCCGCGGCCCTCGATGAATATCGGGCCGCCTTGCTTGCCGCAGGGCCGTCACTCGCGGAGAACAGTGTGCTCAAACTCAAGATCGACGATCTGCGCGGTGAGACGGGCTCTCCTCAGCGTACTGCCGCCGCGGCATTGGACAAGTAGCTCATGCGCCGACTAGCCCTCGTCCTCGCGTTGATCGTTCTCGCCACGGCGTGCTCCAAGAACAAGACCAAGAGCGTCGACCAGCCGGCGAAGCTGGTGCCGTTCGCGGCCAGTCTGCGAGTGGAGCGTGTCTGGACGGCAAACGTCGGAGGCACCAGGACGCCCCTGCTGCTCGGACTGAATCTGGCGGTGGAGGGCAACACGGTCTATGCAGCCGGGTGGGGCGGCGAAGTTGCCGCATTCGACGTATCGACTGGCCACAGACTCTGGCGGCGGCGGCTCAAGGCGAATCTGGCCGGCGGGCCCGGCGCCGATCCAGACTTGATCGTCGTCGGCTCGCTCGACGGGGACGTCTTTGGGCTGCGCGCTTCGGACGGCGCCGTCGTGTGGCACGCCGATATCGGCGGCGAGATCCTCGCGGCGCCGGCGGTGACCCCGCGCATCGTCGTCGTACGGGCGGTGGACGGGAAGCTCCATGGCCTGTCTCCAGCGGACGGCCATGAATTCTGGCAAGTGCAGCAGACGGTCCCGGGCCTGTCGCTCCGCGGCACGTCGCAGCCGGATGTCGTCGGCGAAGTGGCCATCTGCGGCTTCGATAACGGCAAGGTCGTCGCCGCGAACCTGAGTGACGGGTCGAGCGTGTGGGAGACGGAGATCTCCAAGCCGCACGGCAGCAACCAGATCGAGCAGCTGGATGACGTCGATGCGACCCCCCGCACCGAGGGGAACGATGTGTACGTCGCGCAATTCCAGGGCAAGGTCGCGAGACTGGCGCTCGACACCGGCCAGATCTGGTGGTCGCACGATATGTCGAGCTATCGCGGGATGGCCGTGGACGGCGACAGTGTGTACGTGTCCACCGCGGATGGACAGGTTGTCGCCATGCATCGCGCCACGGGAGTGGAGATCTGGCGGCAGAAGGCCCTGATGAACCGCGATCTGACCTCGCCCACGGTCGCGGGAGATGCGATCGTGGTGGCCGACTACAAGGGCTATGTCCACTGGCTCAACAAGGAGACGGGAGCCCTGATCGGGCGCGTGCAGAGCGGCAAGCGGCGCATCAGCAATACTCCGGTTGCCGCCGATGGACTGCTGCTCGTCGTCAATGACCGTGGAGGGGTCGCGGCATTTCGGGCGATCCCGACCGCGCCTTCCGCACTGCCCGCGCGCCGCCACAGAAGCTGGAATCCATTCTAGGCGGACCGGTGAGGAGAGCCGGTGCTCCCGATCGTCGCTCTGGTCGGTCGGCCGAACGTCGGCAAGTCGACGCTGTTCAACGTCCTCACGGGGACGCGCGATGCAATCGTCTCGGACGTTCCCGGCGTCACACGTGACCGGCAGTACGGCTTCGGCACCGGCCCCGTTCCGTACATCGTCATCGATACCGGCGGGCTGGTCGAGAAGCCGACGGGCATCGAGGCGCAGATGCGCGCTCAGACCGAGCGCGCCGTGTCCGAGGCAGACCGGCTCATCCTCATCACCGATGCCCGCAGCGGCCTCACGCCCCAGGATCAGCTGATCGCACGCGAGCTGCGGCGGTCCGGCAAGCCCATCACGCTCGCCGTCAACAAGGCCGAGGGCCTCGATGAGGCCGTCGCGGCCGCGGAGTTCCACTCACTCGGCGTCGGCGCGCCGCTCGCGATTGCGGCGAGCCACGGACAGGGCTGCCGCGAGCTGATCGAGCAGGCGCTCGCGGGTCTCCCGGTCGAGGAGAGTCCCGATCGCAACCCGAGCGCCATACGCATCGCGATCGTCGGGCGTCCGAACGTCGGCAAGTCGACGCTCGTCAATCGCCTCCTCGGCGAGGAGCGGGTCATCGCGAGCGAGGAGCCGGGAACGACCCGTGACCGCATCCTCGTTCCGTTCCGCCGCGACGGCCGCGACTTCGTGCTCATCGACACGGCGGGCGTGCGCCGGCGCGCGAGGATCGAGGACGACGTGGAGCGTGTGAGCGTCGCGAAGACGCTGCAGGCGATCGACCAGGCCCATGTCGTGGTGCTGGTCCTCGACGCCCACGACTCGGTGACCGAGCAGGATGCGAGCGTGCTCGGCATCGCGCTCGACCGCGGCCGCGCGCTCCTCGCCGCCGTCAACAAGTGGGACGGCATTGCGGCCGAGCAGCGCGAGGAGATCCGGCGGCAGCTCTCCCTGCGGCTCGACTTCGCGCCCTTCGTCCCGCTCCTCTACATCTCCGCCCGGCACGGAACCGGCGTCGGCGAGCTCATGCACGCCGCGGTGCGGGCATTCGACGCCTCGATGCGCGAGATGCCGACGCCTGCCCTCACGCGCGCTCTCGAGGCGGCGATCGCCGCTCAGCCGCCGCCGCTCGTGCGGGGCCGGCGCATCAAGCTCAAATTCGCCCACCAGGGCGGCAAGAGCCCTCCGCGGATCATCGTGCACGGCAACCAGACGGCGTCGCTCCCGGAAGCGTACAGCCGCTATCTCGGCAACGTGTTCCGCAAGACGTTCGATCTGTTTGCGACGCCGGTGCGGATGGAGTTCCGCACCGACGCCAATCCGTACTCGG
>JASHYG010000350.1 GCA_030043215.1 Gammaproteobacteria bacterium | reverse complement strand
AGCGAGACGACGACACACGGAACGACGGGAACGCCCCCGCCCGCAAGTCCCGTCATGCCGCCTTGCGGTTGCACCGGGATCCGGCGCTCGTTGCAGTAGCTCAGGATGGCCGAGACCTGCTGCGTATTGCGCGGATAGGTGAGCGCGAGGATCCCGACCGCGGGGTTGCCTTCAACGCACAGGTCCCGGGTATGGCGCACCACGTTGTCCGCATCCGGCTCGACGACGATGTCCGCGCCCACCCGTTGTGCCAGCTCGGAAACGATAGTGCTCTGCATGGTCGTAGGGAACCCTCAATCGCGCGGCACACCTCAGGCGGGCTTCTCACCCACCACCGTCGTGCGGTACAGCTCGCGCCGATGGCCTTGGTAGTCATTGTATGCCTGGTGGACACACAGCCGGTTGTCCCACAGCGTGAGCATGTCGGCCTCCCAGCGTAGCCGGCAGGTGAAGGCAGGCTGCGTGAGGTGATCCGTGAGGTAGCGGAGGATCGGCTGAGACTCCTCGGGCAGCATGCCCTCGATGCCGATTCCGTAGGAGGGGTCGACGTAGAGCGCCTTCTCGCCGGTGACCGGATGGGTCCGCACCATGGGGTGCGCGCTGCCATCGATCTTGCGGAGGAGATCCGCTGAGAGGCGCTCGGCGCCACGGGTCGCCGCGAGCCGGCCGATGGGACTGTCGCTGAGCTCGACCGATTCGTGGACGGCCGCGAGGACATCGCGCAGCGAGAACCGCACCCGCAGATCCTGGATCAATCGGCGATACGTCTCGCTCAGCATGGCATACGCGAGCGCCGAGCTCGCCCACATGGTGTCTCCCCCGAAGGGCGGCACCTGAACGGATCTCAGGATCGTGATGGAAGGGGGTTCAGGCAGGAACGGCGAGTCCGTGTGCCAGCCCTCGCCGAAGACCATTTTGGAAGCGTCGCTCGCTTCCTTGATGAGAGGATGCACGTCGCGGTGACCGGGCACGCCCTGGGTATACGCATCCTCCGCGAAAGGTCCGAAGCGGAGGCTGAAGCGCTCGTGGTCGGCATGGGTCAGCTTCTGCCCGCGGAAATAGATCATCTTATGTCGGAACAGCGCGTGCCGGATCTCCTCGAACTGCGCGTCGGTCAGCCTGGCCGCGTCCACTCCGGAGATCTCCGCGCCCAGGGCGGCAGCCAGAGGCTTCGCCTCGATGTGCCGATAGTGCGCGGCGTGATTGTCAAATTGGCCTGTCGGATGGAGTCGCATGCAGATCTGCCGTTCGTCCGCGCTCTTGCGGGAGCGCAAGCTGGAATTATCGTGTCTCGAGGCCCCACTGGCGAGCGGCCGTCGTCCGCCTCGGGGGCGGGTCCTCCAGTCCGCGCGCCGCGCATCACAGTTCGTAACGCTGTCGCCGGCGTGCAACATCGACACCTTACTCTCGGCTGGCGTAGTCTTGAAGCCCGTGAAGTGCCGGTTGCCATAGGGAACAGAGGTCCGGTTTGAGCACTCATCTCTCGGAGCGATCGGCGTGCGGGTCGCGCATCGCGCTCGGCCTCCTTGCCTGCTTCGCGCTCGCGGCGTGCCAGTCGAGCACGGATGTCTCGACCGGGGCCAACGTGCCCGCGCAGTACGCACATGTGTGGGTCACCCTGACGCAGGTCGCCTTCAATACGAGCGCGACCGCCGGCCCGACGGACAGCGGTTGGCAGAAATTCACGCTGTCCTCGCCGCAGACCATCGACCTCACGGCGGTCACCAACGGCACGCTGTCGGAATTCGCGAGCAGCCTCTCGTTGCCGGCCGGGACGTACAACCAGATGCGCCTCGTGCTTGCCGACTCCAACACCTCGCTCACGAGCTCCGCGCAGAGCGCGGGCGCGCTCTACAACGACGAGGTGGACACGACCGGCAGCAGCGGCGCTCTGGAGCGCTTACCGCTCGCCGTGCCGAATGCCGCGCAGGGCATCACGCTCGCGATCGATCTGACCATCCCGAGCGCTCAGCAGGCCGCGCTCGCTGCGTTTGCTTGCGGCCAGAGCTCCACCTCGACGCTCGACACGGGCACCAGCACCACCAGCACTTGCGAATCCGGGACGGAGACGGCTTCGGAGTGCACGGCCGGCACCATTTACGATTCGCTCATCGGCACGTGCATCGCCATCGGGAACACGACCGATACCGTCACCGGGACGACCAGCGCCTCGTCGTCCTGCGCGCTCGGCACGACGTTCGATTCGTCGACCGGCGCGTGCATCAGCACGGGCACGACGACCTCGGAGAATTGCTCGTCCAACCAGGTCTTCGATCCGACGACCGGCACGTGCGAGTCCTCCGGACTCGGAGGAGCGGAGACCACCTCCGCGGCCATCGACTTCGACGCCTCGCGGGATCTCGTGCCGTACACGATCAGCGGCGAGTCCGGCTTCCTGCTGATCCCACATCTCTCGGGATACAACCTCGCGCAAGCCGGAACGATCGAAGGGCAGCTCGACATCTCGGCGCTGAGCTCCACAGCCGGCGGCGTCGAGGTCACGGCGGAGACTCCGAGCAGCGACGGCACGCGAGATACCATCGTCGAGAGCACGCCGCTCCAGTCGAATGGCGACTTCGTGTTGTATCCCCTGCCCTGCGCCGCGAGCAGTAGTAGCAGTAGTAGTAGCAGCAACAGTAGCACGATCAGCTCCTGCAGGAGCTCGACGCAGAGCTACGACCTGGTGATTCACGGGCCGGGTGTCGAGACGGTCGTCATCCAGTCGGTGCCGG
>JASHYG010000349.1 GCA_030043215.1 Gammaproteobacteria bacterium | reverse complement strand
ATCTCCGGATCCGGCGCGCCGACATCGAGCTCGAGCAGCGCCGCCTCCATCGCATCGAGCGCCTCGAAGCTCTCCTCGAAGAAGGCGTCGTGGAACTGTGCCAGGTCGAGCGACATGCGGCGGCTCTCAGGCACCACGGGCCGGCGCGCCGGACGGGAGCGTAGCGGTGCCGGGCGTGCCGGAAGCTTGCGCTCCGGAAGGTGTCGTGCCGGAAGCTGGCGCGCCGGGAGTCGCGCGCAGCAGCTCACGCAGTCCGAGCAGCCGCGCCGCCTCGTCGAACGCTGCAGACTCGCCGCTCATCCGCACGGGCAGCTCGCTCAGCCGCCGGTCGCGCGCGAACGCCGCGAGCAGCTGCATGCTCGCCGTATCGATGCGGCGCACGCCGCGCACGTCCACTGTGACGGGATTCACGCTTCGCAGCAGCGCGGCGAGGCTCAACTTCAGGGTCTCCGCGTGCGCCAACGTGCATTCCGCAGGCAGCGCGAGAGCGCTCGCGCCGGCTCGGGTGCGGGGGCGCGCTCGCTGGCCACGCTTGGCGCGGGGCCCGGCGGTGTGGAGCGGGCTCTTTGCGCGGGCGGTATAGGCTCGTTTCTTCATCGGAAATACTTGGGATCGCGGCTCATCGCGGTGCACGGATCCCTATCGGCGAGGTGACAGACGACTTGACCCCCCCGATCGGGGCAACGTGACGTACGTCCGCTTTCGCGCGATGCAAGGCTCAAGCGGCCGCAGGATGACCGTGGCTCGCCGGCCGCTCCGGCCGGCGGCCGTCGCTCGAGCGCCCGTGCAGGCGGGTGACGAGCTCCGCCTCTCGGCGCGTGAGGCCGCAGCTCGATATCAGCTCCTCGGGCTCGGCGCCTGCGCGTGCGAGCCGGATCGCGATGGGGTAGCTCTGCGGGGAGCCGGCCGGCGCGGCGAGACGCATCTCGATCTGCTCGCCGAGCGCCGCGAGACGCGGCTCGCTGCGGGCGCCGATCGCCTCGAGGCGGTCCAGGCGCTCGAGGACGGCGGTCATTTGCCGCGAAGTGTGCGCTGTGTCGCGCTCTGCCGCCCGCCGCCAGCGCGTGAACGTGATCGCGGCGACGACGAACGAGAACACGAGAAATGTCGCGCGGCCGGCGAGCAGCAGATCCTCGACCGGAAGCGACACGAGCGGCCGGTACAAGGAGGATAGATAGGGTACAACCGAGACGGACAGGATGGTGTGAATCGAAGGCATGCCGGCACTCCCGTGAGCTTGAAGAGTCCTGGCGCGCCGAAAATCCGGCGCGGCCGGGCTCACTGAGTCTCAAAGTGCAGAAACCGTGCCACCTCACCCGCCGCCGGGCGACGCGGGAGCGGCCGAAGCCGCAGGAGGTGTCGCAACCGGAGGTGTCGCGGCCGGGGGCGCCGCTGCTGGAGACGCCGCTGACGGAGATGCCGCGGATGGAGACACCGTGATGGGCTCCACGGAATCCGGTACGGAGCCGTCGGTCGACAGAATCACGACGACCACGCGCCGATTGGCGTTGCGCCCCTGGACCGTGGCGTTCGATTGGATTGGATCGAACTCGCCGTCCCCGATCACCGAGAGCCGCGTCGGGGCGATGCCCGCCTTGGTGAACCGCCGCACGACGCTCGCCGCGCGCGCGGCGGACAGCTCCCAGTTCGACGGGAAGGCGACCGTGCTGATGGGACGATTGTCCGTGTGGCCCTCGACGCGGATGGGGTTCGGAAAGGGCTTGAGGATCTCGCCGAGCTTCTCGATCACGGGGACGGCGCTCGGCGACAGCGTCGCGCTGCCGCTCGGGAAAAGGATGTCCGTGCGGATCTCCACCTCGACGAGCGAGGCTTTGCGGCGGACGAAGACGAGATTGGCCCGCACCAGCTGGTCCATGGCGCGCACGACCCGGTCCGCGACGGTCTCGAGGACCTTGCTCGCGGCGGCGGCGCGTGCGTCTTCCACCACGAACTGGCCCGCGGGCACCGACTGCATGGGAAGCTTCGATACCGCCGGCTTGAGGGACACCGGCGTGAGCATCGAGCGGCGCTGGCCCTGCAGCGTAGGCTGCGCGAACAGCGTCGACTTGCTGTCCGCGCTCACGTTGTCCTGCTTCTGGCCGACCTGGATGGGCTCCTCCGCCCGGGGGGTGCCGCGGAAAGCGGCGACCAGCGAATCCGAGAGCACTCGATATTTGCCCTCGTTGACGGTCGAGATGGCGTACATCACGACGAAGAACGCGAGCAGCAGGGTGATCAGATCCGCGTAAGGAATCGCCCACGCCTCGTGATTCGTGTGCTCGTCGTGGCGGTTCTTGTGTCTGCGCGACATATCAGTGCAGATACCCCTGCAGCTTCGCCTCGATGCTGCGGGGGTTCTCGCCCTGCGCGATGGAGATCATGCCCTCGATGGTCATCTCGCGCACCTGGGTCTGCGCCTGGATCGCGACTTTCAGCTTCGCGGAGATCGGCAGGAAGAACAGGTTGGCGAACGAGACGCCGTAGATCGTCGCGGTGAATGCCGACGCGATGCCTTGGCCGAGCTTGGAAGGGTCGGCGAGATTCTGCATCACCGAGATCAAACCTAGCACGGCGCCGATGATGCCGAGCGTCGGGGAGTAGATGCCCATGCCCTCGAACACCTTCGCGCCGAGCGTGTCGGCGTGCTCGCGCGTGTTGAGCTCGACTTCCATGACGCTGCGGATGCTGTCGGGCTCGCCGCCGTCGACCACGAGCTGCAGGGCCTTGCGCACGAAGTCGTCCTGCTCGCGCTCGAGCTGCGGCTCGAGCCCGAGCAGGCCTTGTTTGCGCGCGACGTTGCTCCACTCGACCATCTTCTTGATGAGGCTCTCGGGATCGAGCTGCGGCGGCTTCATGACCCACGGAAGGATCGAGAGCGCGTGCCGCATGACCGTGAGCGGCGTCTGAACGCAGATCGCGGCGCACGTGCCGACGCCCACGATGATGAAGGCCTCGATCGAGATGAGCGCCATGATCCCGGCGCCCCGCAGCACTGCGCCGCCGACGACGGCGCAGAATGCCAGCACTAGCCCTATGACGCTCAGTATGTCCAAAGGGCGTCCCCTCGGGCGCGGCCGCTCGAGTTACATCCCGAGGCCCGACAGCAGCGCATCCACGTCCTGCTGTCCGGAGGCCACGGCGCCCTGGGTGACGCCGGGAACGGCCGGCCCATGCCCCCGAGCGGGATGCGCGCCGGCATCCGCGGACGGCGCCCGATCGGCACCGGAGAGTCGCGCCAGCTCGGCGAGCGCCGATTCCAGCTCGCGGACCAGCTCGATGACGCCGCGGATGATCTGGCCGGTGAGATCCTGGTAGCCCTGCGTGAGCAGCACCTCGCTCAGGTTGCGGCGGATCAGCTCCGAATCCGCGCGCGCCGCGGGGAGGAACGCGTCCATCCGCTTCGTCATGTCGTGGAATTCCCGGAGCTCGATCTTCCGGGCACGGAACTTCGTCCAGGAGTCGGCGAGCGCCCCGGCGCCCTTCGCGGTGCGCTCGGCCGGCGGCCCGGATTGCTCGACCAGATCGAGCGTCCGATGAGCCGCCTCGTCGGTGAGCTTCAAGACATGCGCGAGGCGCTGACGCGCGTCGGGGATCTCCTTCTCCGCGAAATCCGCGAGCCGCGCGTCCAGGCGGAAGCGCTCGAGGGCGACGTGCAGGTTCACGGTAAGATCGCGCAGCTCGTCGAACAGCTCGGGCCGGCGGGTGTGCATCAGGTCGTCGAGCACGGCGACGAACGCGGCTTCGTCCCCATTCTCCAGGGCCTCGGCGAGCGCCGCCACGCGGGCGCCGTACTGCGATTTGATCGAAACGGAGCTCGTGCGCGTCATGTCACTTCGCCGCACCGTTCAGAATTTTTTCGAGTTTCTCCTTCAAGGTCTCCGCGGTGAAGGGCTTGATGACGTAGCCGCTCACGCCGGCCTGCGCGGCCTCGATGATCTGCTCGCGCTTGGCCTCGGCGGTCAGCATCAGCACCGGCAGCTTCGAGAGATTGGCGTCGGCGCGCACGGCCTTGAGCAGCTCGAGCCCGGGCATCCCGGGCATGTTCCAGTCGGTAATCAGGAAGTCGATGCCCCCCGCCTGCAACAGCGGCAGCGCCGTGTTGCCGTCGTCGGCCTCCACCACGTTCTGGTAGCCCAGATCGTGGAGAAGGTTCTTGATGATGCGGCGCATGGTGGAGAAGTCGTC
>JASHYG010000348.1 GCA_030043215.1 Gammaproteobacteria bacterium | reverse complement strand
GGTCATCATCACCGGGCCGAAGATCTCCATGGCCTCCTTCACCTTCTCGAGCGCCATCGGCGCCGACGCGTAGTTGAAGTAGCGGAGCGAGGAATAGTCGTACCGGCGAACGTCCGGGTGCGCGAGCAGGCGGTAGACCGCCGTCGGAGGCAGGAACAGGTGCGTCACCCGATGCTGCTCGATCGCCGTCATCACTCTCACGGGGTCGAAGCCCGGCAGGATGACGTTGGTCGTTCCCATGGCCGACATCATCAAGGTCACCCCGCCCGCGGCGTGCGTCATCGGGGCGACGACGAGATGGATCGCACGGTCGAGCCAGAGCAGGCGCTGGGAGGCCGCGATCCAGGTGAGCCACGCGAGGTGGGTCATCATGACCCCCTTGGGCTTCCCCGTCGTCCCTCCGGAGCTAAAGAGCGTGACCACCTCATCGAGACCGGTCCGCACCTCCGGCGACCGCTCGGGCAGGCCGCGCGTCAGGCTCTCGAGCGACGGATAGGGGGGGTCGGCCTCCTCGATGCAGATCGCGTGGGCGAGGCGCGGACAGGCAGAGGCGAGGCGCCTCACCACGTCGCGGAATGCCCGGCTATAGAAGAGGATTTCGGTGTCCGTATGGTCGAGGGCATATATCGAGTCCTCGACCGTGTTGCGGGCGCTGACCGGCACCCAGACGCAGCCGGCGCGCAGCAGGCCGATCACGCATTCGAACGCTCGCGCGGCGTTGCCGCTCAGCACCGCGACCTTCGTGCCTGGGGCGACGCCCGCGCCACGCAGCGCGTTGGCGATCCGGTGCGACATCGCCTGCGTCTCGGCGTACGTGCGCCGCTCCGTGTCGTCGATGAGAAAGGGGCGGCCGGGCTCGATCGCGACGCCTTTGTCGAAGAAGTCGATGACTCGCACGGGGTGTGGTCTCGCGCTCGCCGGGCGTCCCGTCCGGCGTACCGCTCAGCTGCGCGCGCCCGCGCGGCCGAGGATAGTCACGACCGACAGGCCTTCCTCGACGTTGAAGAAGCCGCCTCCGCACGATGCGAGCGCATAGCGCGCATCCGGGACGTTCCTGCGGCCTGCCTCGCCGCGCAGGTGCTGCGCGAGCTCGAAGATCTGGCCGAGCCCGGTCGCCGCGACGGGGTGGCCTTTGGACTCGAGGCCGCCCGAGACGTTGACCGGAATGCGTCCGCCGAGGGCGGTGGCACCGCTCTCCGCCATCGGCCCAGCTTGACCCGGCTCACATAGACCCGTGATCTCGAGATGCGAGATCTCGCCGTACGCGGTGGCGTCGTGCACCTCCGCGACGGAGATGTCCTGCGGGGTCAAGCCGGCCTGGGCGAATGCGGCCCGCGCCGCGGCGTGGAGTGCGCCGGCCGCGGTGTCCTCGATCGCCCGGCGGCGGTTACCCTGCATGACGCACGCGAGGACGCGCACGGCGCGGCGCTCGCCGAAGCGCTTCAAGGCCTCGCGCGAGCCGACGATGGCCGCCGCGGCGCCGTCGGTGATCGGCGCGCACATCGGGAGCGTCAGCGGCCAGGCGATGATGCGGGCGGCGAGCACCTCATCCGTGGTCATGGCTTTCTGGTACTGCGACAGGGGATTCATCGTCGAGTGCTGGTGGTTCTTCGAGCTCACCGCGGCGATCTGCCGCCAGGTCGTGCCATATTTCTTCATGTGCAGCTTCGCGTTGAGCGCATAGGCATCCATGAAGGGGCTTCTGAGCGACTCGTCGATGACCGCGGTCGGCGGCGGCTTCACGTCCGCGACGAGATCCGAGTAGCGGCGCAGGAACTCGGTGATCTGCGCGAGGTCGCCGGGCTGGGAGAACGAGGCCTGCCGGCGCGCCTTGTCCTCCGTATTGAGCTTCTCGGCGCCGACGGCAAGCGCGATGTCGGCAGAGCCTCCGGCGACCTGCGCGACCGCGAGATTGAAGGCGGTGCTGCCTCCGGTGCAGGCGTTCTCGACGTTGACGATCGGCGTGCCGTCCACGCCGATCGGCAGCAGCGAGTGCTGGCCCTTCATGCCGTACTGACCCTCGATCGCGCCCTGCACCGTGTTCGCGTAAAAGGCGATGTCGAGATCGCCGGCGCCGATCCCGGCATCGGCGAGCGCCGCCTGTGCGGCCTGCCGTCCGAGCTCCGCGCAGGATGTCTCGAGGTGGCGGCCGAAAGGCGTCATCGAGACGCCGAGGACGAATACTTCACGCACTGCCAGGCTCTCCTCAAGCGCTCGGAACGAGGGATCGTAACAATTGTTTCTTTCTACCAGATGGCCAATAATCGCGGCAAGTGAATACCGACCGCGCCCTCGTGCTGCAGTTTCTGCAAGACGGCCGCAAGCCGGCCGCCATCACGAGCAACCCCCTCGCCCACGAGCTCGGCGGAGAGCTCCTCGAGCTGGACACGGAGGGGGGCGCGGCGGTGCTCGCATTCTCACCGCCGCCGCGGTTCGTGCAAGGCGCGCAGGTGCTGCAGGGTGGCGTCGTCGCGACGCTGCTCGACTTTGCGATGGCGTTCGCCGCGCACGCGACGCTCGCCGCCGCGGAGCGGCCCTTCTCCACGGCCACGCTCAACGTGAGCCTGCTGCGTCCCGCGCCGCCGGGACGGTATCTGGCGCGCGGCCGCATCGTCCGTGCCGGCCGCAGCCTCCTCTTCGCGGATGCGATGCTCACGGCGGCGGCGGACGGCCGGACCGTCGCCACGGCCAGCGCCGTCATGCCGCTCGCGGAAGCCTGATGAGCCCGCTCCCCGCCGCTGTGGTGCGAGCGTCCGGCCACGCCACTCGCTCGATTCGCGCCCATGCTCGTCATCGGTGATCTCTCCCGGCTCAACGCCATCCGCTACCCTCGCAAGCCGGCGCTGATCATGAATGGCGTCGAGCTCACGTATGCCGAGCTCAACCGGCGCTCCAACCAGCTCGCCCACGCCCTCGCGGCCGCCGGCATCGGAACCGGGGACCGCGTCGCGCTCCTCGCGTACAACCGGCTCGATTACGCCGTGGTGACGCAGGCCGTCGCCAAGTGCGGCGCCATTCTCGTGCCGATGAATTTCCGCTTCGGCGCCGAGGAGATCCGCCACGTGCTCACCGATGCGGAGCCCCAGGCGCTGTTCCTGGAGCAGAGTTTCGAGCCCGCCGTGCGCGAGGCGATCGCCCGAGGCGCGCCGGCGCCGCGGCTCATCCGGCTGGATCCCGAGGGTCCGGGCTTGAATCCAAGTGCGAGGAGCGCAACGGAGCGCGGCCGGTCCGATGCGCCGGGCGATGATGTCGCGAGCGCGGACGGGCTCGCACAGGGGCACGCGGAGTCGCCCCTGGACCGGGAGGTGGATCCTCAATCCCCCTGCGTCATCATGTACACGAGCGGGACGACCGGTTTTCCCAAGGGCGTACTGGTGTCGCATGCGACGTACTTCAAGATGTACCTCGCCACCGCCATCGAGACGCGCATGCGCCACGACGACGTGTATCTGATGGCCGTGCCCCTGTTCCACGCCGCCGGGCTCAACATGGCGCTGCACCAGAGCCTGTTCATGGGATCGACCGGCATCATCCACCGCGGCTCGTTCGACCCCGAGACGATCTTTGCGCTCATCGAGCGGTACGGGATCACCCTCGCCATCCTCGTCCCGACGACGCTCGCGATGCTCGCATTCCACCCTCGAATGGGGCAGTACGATCTCTCGAGCCTCGACAAGATCTTCTACGGCTCGATGCCCATCACGCCTCCGACGCTCGCCAAGGCGCGGGAGATGTTTCCGCAGGCGCGCTTCAACCAGCTCTACGGCTCGACGGAGGCCGGCATGGTGAGCGTCCTGCGCTCCGAGGACCACGCCGAGTGGTCCCAAACTACGGGGCGCCAGGCGCTGCTCACCGAGAGCCGCATCGTGGACGATCGGGGCCGCCCGGTTCCCGTCGGCGGCATCGGCGAGGTGATCGTCAATCAGCGCACGATGGGCATGATCGGCTACTGGCGGAACGAGGAGGCCACCCGCGAGACCATTCGCGACGGGTGGATCTACACCGGCGATCTCGCCCGGGTGGAGCCCGAGGGCTTCTTCACCCTCGTCGACCGGCGCAAGGACGTGATCATCAGCGGCGGCGAGAACATCTATCCGAAGGAAGTCGAGAATGCCGTCGCCGCGCATCCGGCCGTGCGGGAGGTTGCGGTATTCGGCGTGCCGCACCCGCTCTACGGCGAGACCGTCTGTGCCGCGATCGCCCTGTGGCCGGGCAAGACCGCGACCGCGGCGCAGATCGAGGAGCATTGCAGGGAGCGGCTCGCATCCTACAAGCGCCCCCGACGCCTCGAGTTCCTGGATGCGTTGCCGCGCAACGCGAGCGACAAGGTGCAGAAGCGCATCCTGCGCGGGATGTTCTCCTGACCGGCAGCGCTCAAAAGCTTGCTGCGCCGCCGTCGACGAGCAGGTCGACCCCGGTGATGAAGGAAGCCTCGTCCGAGGCGAGGAACAGCGCGGCGCGGGCGACCTCCGCCGGCTCGCCCATCCGCCGCATCGGCGTGTTCTCGAGCATCTGCTTGCGGAGCGCGGGAATCATCTCGGGCGCGAGTCCCGCCGTGCGCCCGATGATCGGCGTATCGATGGGGCCCGGGCTGACGACATTGACACGGATGCCCCGTCCCACCAGCTCGGCCGCGAAGTTGCGCCCCAGGGCGCGGACGCCGGCCTTGCTCGCTGCATAGACGGAGCCCGTCGGGATGCCCTTCTTCCAGCCGATCGAGGAGTTGAGCACGATGGCGCCACCCTTCGGCATGAGCGGCAGCGACTTCTGGACGGTGAAGAACACCCCCTTTAGATTCACGGCCATCAGGCGGTCCCAGTCCGACTCCGTGACGGCCTCGATGGGGATGAACGCGCCGGTGCCTGCATTGACGAAGAGGACATCGATGCGGCCGAGCCGCTCGCGGATCTCCCCCGCCAGTGCATCAATCTGGCGCAGATCGGACATGTCGCACCGGACCGGGAGCACATCGCCGCCGATGGACTGTGCCGCGCGGGTAAGCGTGGCCCTATCGCGGCCCGTGATGACCACGCGCGCCCCCTCCAGCGCGAATGCCCGCGCCGAGGCGAGGCCGATACCGCTGTTGCCGCCGATGACGACGGCAACTTTGTCGTGAAACCTGGGTTGCATAGGTTCGCGCCGGTCGGCCCGCGACGTATAATCGCGGACTGCAGAAGCTCTGACAAGATGCGCAAAGCTGCAACGTTGGACATGGCGAGAGCCGCATACGGTCGCGATGCCGTGGCAATGCCGCAGGCGGCGGCTTCCGGCGGCCGGCCGCGCGCGGCCCCATCGGCCGGGGAGCCGGCGCTCTCGCAGCAGTGCGTCTGGTACCGGCTGATGAAGCTCACGAATCTCATCAACCGGCCGTTCTTCTCGCGCTTCGCCGAGCGCTACCATCTCACCATCAACGATGCGCGCGTGCTCGTGACGCTCGCTTCCATGCCGGAGGCGGCCGCGCACGAGCTGTGCGAGGCGACGGGCATGCATCCCATGAACGTCAGCCGATCGGCCGCGACGCTGCGCCGCCAGGGCCGCATCACGGACCGGCGCGACCCCGACAATCGCCGGCGCAAGATCTTGCAGCTCACGCCGAAGGGGTGGGCGGTCTGCCGGTCGTTCGTCCCGGACATGGACCGCATGTCGGGCTTTCTGCAATCATCGATGTCCGCGCTCGAGGTGGAGCTCCTGGGCCGCCTCGTCGATCTGCTCATCGGCCGCCTGGAGGCGGCCGGCTCGCGTCCGGGATTGCTCACGGACGAGGTGACCACGGCCGTGCCGTGGCATGCACACACCGCAGGCCGTCGGCCGGCACAGGAGTCGAATGAAGAACGGAATCGAGAATAGCCACTTGGTCCGGCACGATGCGCAGCTGCGCGTGCTGGTGGCGGGAGAATGCGCCGCGGTGCTCCCGCTCGTGGCGGAAGGCGGCTCGGAGACGCGCTTTGAGCTGCAGCCTTTCGGCTCGGCCGCCGAGGTGATCGCCTGCCTCGACGAGTACGTTCCGGACCTCATCTTCGTGGACGCCGACAGCCCGGACGTGCAAGCCCTCGAGCTGTGCCGGGCACTGAAGGAGCACCCGGCGACCATGCTCCTGCCCGTGATCGTGGTGAGCCGCAGCTCGAAGCTGCGCCTGGATGCCTTCTCCGCCGGCGCCGACGACTTCGTCACGCGCCAGGCCCCGCGGGAGGTGCTGCTCACCCGCCTGGCGGCGCTCGCCCGCCAGAGCTCCGCGCGCCGCAATGCGGCCGATGCGGCTCTCAGGGCCGAGGTCACTCGGCGCGAGGAGATCCGCCGGACCTTTCGCCGCTACGTCTCGCCCCAGCTCGCC
>JASHYG010000033.1 GCA_030043215.1 Gammaproteobacteria bacterium | reverse complement strand
GCGCTGATCCTGGCGCCCTTCGCAACACTCGGCACCGTGTTCGTTCTCGGATGGCTGATCACGATCAGCGGCATCGTGGAGGCCATTCAAGCCTTCCACGTCAGACGCTGGAGCGGGGTATTCCTGCACGTCGCCGGCGGCGTCCTCGGCGTGCTCCTCGGCTTGCTCATCGTGACCCACCCGGCCTCGGGAGCGCTGCTATTGACGATGCTGCTCGCCGCGTACCTGGCGGTGATCGGCTTGTTTCGCGCGATCGCAGCGCTCTACTTGCGGCACCGGTCATGGGGCTGGGCGGTGCTCGACGGCATCGTGACGCTCATTCTGGGACTGCTGCTCTGGATGGCGTGGCCGCTCTCGGCGTTCTGGTTTCTGGGCTTCGCCGTCGGCATCGCGCTGCTCTTGCGTGGTTGGACTGTCGTCATGTTCGCGGTCACAGTGCGGGCGACCGGCCGCAGCGCGTAGCGCAGCGTGCCTCACGGATAGGCGACCCACCACTGCAGCACGTGGCCGCTCTTCGGGTCGAGCCCGAGAAGCTCATCGTTGGACCATTTCACCAGCCGCTCGCAGATCTCGTCGGTGGTTTCGGGCTGGTTGTACTTGACGCGCGCACGAACGCAGTACGAATGCCCACGGAACGAGGAGCTCTGGATGCTCTCGCCGATGCCGTAGCCCTTCACCTGGGTCTGGTCGGTCGACACGATCTCGCGCAGCTCGCCCTGCGGATAGACAGCGAACTGCCTGCCCTTGAGTTCCTCGAGCGTCGCGTCGCTCAGGTGGCGCTTGCTGAGCTGTTGCTCGACGACGATGCCCCGGAAGTCACCGACGTCCAGCGGAATTCGGCGCGGCGTGCACTGCTCGGTTCGAGGCGATTCGAGGAAATCCGCGATACAGGCGCCATAGAGGTAGTCAAACGCCGGAAACCAGCCCGAGCCATGCCCGGAAAACCCGGGCGGATGGTCGATGATGAGATTGGCGATGCCGCGATGTGTCAGGGCCGCTGCGGCGCCCGCTCCCCGATCCGCCGGTTCATATTCGTCGTCGAGGAAGAACACGCCGACCGTCGGATAACGCACGCGCTCGATCGCCTGATCGAACAGAAGCTTGTTGTTGGCGTAGTTCGGATCGTCGCGGTCGGCGCCCGTGAAGCGCCAGCCATAGCTGGCGGGCACGACCATCACCACGCCGTCGAGCGGAAGGCCCGGCATCGTCGCGAGCAACAGGCTGTTCCAGCCGCCCCAGGATTGCCCTCCGACGTAGATGCGCTGGTAACCCTGCGCCTTGAGCTCCCTCAGGCGCCGCGCGACAAATACGGCGGCGCCGAAATTGGCGGCGCCAAAGCGCCGGATCTGGGGAACGTCGCCACGCGGATAGTTCGCGTCGATGATGTCCCAGCCGCGCGATTGCTGCAATTCACTGACGAAGTACTCCGGCAGCGGGGAGTGCTCGCGGGCGCGGCCGTCGAAGCCATGCATGTAATAGAAGAGCGTCTTCGGACCCTGATTGGCCCCCGGTGCGGCGCGCAGCCACAGCTCCTCCAGCGGGAATTCTGCCACGGGAGCGCTGCTCGGATCGGGCACCAGCGGTTTGAGTGCAGCTGCCGCCCCCACGAGCTCGACTGTCCCCGGGGCAATGGAGTCCTGCGTAGCTCGGTATCCGCCTTCGCTGGCACGGGCCAGCACCAGATCGCCCTCGGCCGCGTGCGCTGCGAGGCACAGGGCGACATTGGTATAGATGCACAGCTCATCACGCGCTGCGCCCCAGGTCCCATCCCAGCTGACCTCGAGCGTGCTGCCCTCCGCGCTGTCCTTGAGGTGCTCGCGAAAGGTCCCATCCTCGCGGAACTCGAGCGTGGCGAACCATGGGCCCTGGCGGGCTTGCCAGCTCCGGCCGGAGAACAGCGCCGTCAGCTCATCGTCGTGCAATGCAGGTGCCGACAGCACCCGTTCGATATGCGCATCACCGGCCGGAGCGCTCACGACCGACGGCGTGTCATCCTGCTCGAGCTGCGCCGCCATCCTCGCATCGGCCGCGGCCCGCGCACTGAGGCCTAATCTCTTCTCGTCGCTGGCGCGAGCTTTGTAGGCACTCGACAGCGTCGGCGAGAGGCGGATCGCCTCGTCGTAGTCGGACATAGCCTGCTCGAACCCTCCGGCGCGCGCCTTGTTCAACCCGCGCACCAGAAAGGCTGCTCCCGAACGCGGGTTGAGCGCGATCGCTCGATCGGCAGCCTGCGCCGCGTCGCTACCGTGGTGCAGCGCATCCAACACCAGGGCTTCGTCACGGTACGGCGCACTGCAGGTCGGGCAAAACTGGCTCGCCTCGTGCAGGTTCACCAGCGCCAGCCCGAGCTCGCCGTTCTTGAACAAGGCGTAGCCGCGCGCAGTGAACGTTTCCGCGCGGAACGAGCCCTGGCCATCCGACGTGAAGTCGTCGATGTCGGCGTCCTCGCTCACGCTCCCCGCAGCGATACCGAATTCGGTTGCGGCATGGGCCCAATCCTCGCGCAACTCATAGATCTGGCCGAGACCGTAGTGAGCGTGCGCGAGCTGCGGATGAAACTTCAATGCAGCAGTAAAGTCGGTGAGCGCAGCATCGACTTGCTTGAGCGTCAGATGTGCGCGGCCCCGATACACGTAGGCATAGGGGAGACTATCCGCGAGCTCGCGCCCGGAGTCGATGATCGCGGAGCATTCCTGGATCGCCCTCGCAGGGCCGCCTCCGCCCATGCAAAGCGCCCACTGATCGATGTCGGCCGCAGTAGCGATTGGCGAGTGCCCACCGATCGCGAACAAGGCGCCCCCTAGATAGACTGCCGCCGCTCTGGCACGAAGCCTCCACATCACTTCGCCCTCCCTTCGTCACTCGCTCGGCGGTATCCCAGGCTTACAGAACAGCCGCGATCTGCGCCTCCAGCTGGGCGATCTGCGCTTGCAGTGTCACCACGAGCTTCTGGTCGGCATTAACGGCACTCATCCAATTCGGTACGTTGATGGCTGTCAGCTGCTGGGCCTGCGCGGACGCGGCGGCCTGTGCGTTTTGATCGCCCCCGGCAGCGGCCGCGGCCGCGGCGGCCGCTGCGGGCTGCGCCTCCCAGAACGCCAGCATCGCCTGAGCCTGGGTCAGCCCCGTCTGTTGGTTATCGAGAGCCAGCTCATCTGTAGCCAGCTGTTGATCAAGCGCCTGCAGGCTCGGCGGCTTCGGTTTGATAACGGCGGGAGACGGGATGTCGATGATAGGGCTGCCGCCATCTTGAGCTAACAGCCCGGACGTCTCGAGCGTCGACTTCGAATTGTCGCTCGCGTGCGCGGCAGCGATTGCGAGGAGCGACACCAGGACCGAGACACGAAGCGAGGTCCTCGTTATTGATGGCTTGACTGCGCTCACGCCAGCGATACCCCCGTCGCGATCGTCAAAATCCTACCATGAGGATGTCCGCCGGCCAAGGATCAATGCTGATCCGCGCCGCTGCGATTCAAACCGTCTGCGGCACGAAGCCCATGCTAGACTTTCTCGAAAAGCAATGACCCATGGGAGCCTCGCCATGGAGACGAGCCCGCCCGCCCTGCGTATTCGACAGCTGGTGAAGGTCTTCACTCGGCCAGCCGTTGACTGCATAGATCTCACCATTGCGCGCGGTGAGTTCTACGCACTGCTCGGGCCGAACGGCGCCGGTAAGACCACCACCCTGCGCATGATCAGCGGCTTGCTTCTGCCGGATCGCGGCAGCATCGAAGTTTTCGGCGTAAACGTCGTGGCCCAGCCGCGGCAGGCCAAAGAGCTGATCGCCTGGCTGCCGGATGAGCCGCTGCTGTATGACAAGCTGACCGCCGCTGAGTACCTGGAATTCATCGCGGGCCTCTGGGGCATGGATGTGCGCCGCGCCGAGCACAATGCCGAGGAACTCTTGCGACGCTTGGATCTGTGGCAACACCGCCATGAGCGCTGCGAGGGATTCTCACGCGGCATGAAGCAGAAAGCCGCGCTGGCCGGAGCACTGCTGCACGAGCCGCAGCTCTTGATGCTGGATGAGCCCTTGACGGGGCTCGATGCGACGATCGCGCGCGAGGTGAAGGATTTGTTGCTGGAGCGGGCTCGTGGCGGCTGCACCATCATTCTCACGACCCATATCATGGAAGTCGCGGAGCGGCTGGTCGACCGCATCGGCATCATTCAAAGAGGCCGCATTGTCGCCGAGGGCACCCTCGAGGAGCTGCGCGCCCAGGCGGGGCGCTCCAATGCGACGCTGGAAGACCTGTTCCTGAGGCTGGTCGCACAGCCGACCTCGCTATCGTGACTCTGACACCCGGCTCGGCCCCCTGGCTGCTACGGCATGAGCTGCGGCTCTATATGCGCTCGGGAGCTCTGCAGGCGACCAGCCTGACGTTTCTGATCATCGTGGAAATCCTGTTGCACCTCGTTGCAGCGGCAGTGGCATTTGCTCTACGCGCCGCAAGCGCTTACCGAGGCGCCGGCATCCCCGCCGCTCTGCCATTGCTGCTGATCACCGGGGGACTGGCATCCTGCTTTCTTTTCATGCTGTCGCGCAGCCTGAACGGGATCGTGCAGGTGCTGTACACGCGCGCCGATCTGGACCTGCTGCTGTCCTCACCGCTCGCCCCAAGCTCGATTATCGGTGTACGCGTGGGCTCGGTGGCACTCACCGTGACGCTGGAAGTGGCGATGCTGGTATGGCCGTTCGCAAACATGTTCGTGCTGTTCGGCCTGTTCGCCTGGTCGAAACTCTATCTCCTGATCCCTGCGTTCGGCATGCTGGCGACGAGCCTGGGCGTGGTGCTGGCACTGGCCTTGTTTCGCCTGCTCGGACCCAGGACCACGCGTATCGTCGGCCAGGTGCTCGCCGCGCTGATCGGCCTTGCGATCTTTCTGCTGAGCCAGCTGCCCAATCTCATGCGCCACGCTCCGCGGCGGAGTCCGGGCAACTACAATGGATTCGGCAAGCTGCTGACTGCGAATGCCGGGCATCTGGGAGCGATTCTGACGCCCGCCCGGCTCGTACTCGCGGGCTACTGGCCATCCGTGCTGTTCACGCTGACCTGCGCCGTGCTGCTGCTCGTCACGATGCGCGTACTGAGTGGCCGCTTCATACGCGCGGCTACCGCGATCGGCAGCATGGGCAGCGCCCGCGGCGCGCGCGTGTCGGTACGGCCACTCCGCTTCCGCGGTTCCCTGCATGCGGTGCTGATCGTGAAGGAGTTACGGCTGATCCGCCGCGACCCGCTGCTGCTCATGCAGATGCTGCAACAAAGCATCTATCTCGTGCCCATGTTCCTGGTGCTGTGGCGCCGGCCACTCTGGGGCTCAGACAGCTTGCCCTGGCTGTGGCTGGGGATGATTCTGGTGTCCGGCACCCTGGCCACGGCACTGGCCTGGATCACCATCGCCGCGGAGGATGCACCGGAGTTGCTGGCGGCCGCGCCGGTGACACGCGCAACTGTGGTGCACGCGAAGATCGACGCGGCCCTGCTGCCGCTCGCGCCGCTGTGGCTGCTGCCGTTGCTGGCCCTGGGGCGGACACATCTGTGGTTTGCGGTGTCGCTGGCCCTGTGTGCGTTCGGATGCAGCGTCAGCACTGCCCTGCTGCAGATCCACCGGCCTCCGGCGAAGCGCGACCGCTTCAAGTCAAGGAGTACGGGAGCGCCCGGCAAGGGCTTCATTGAGATGGGACTGATTCTGTGCTGGATACTGACCTGCGCCCTGGTGACGTGGCTCGGCACGAGAGTTCAGCGCTAAGCCGTGCGGCAACACCCGAGATTGACATCGGTTATTTTCTCATTATTATTGAGTAAATGCGCAACCGCGAATTCCTCGGCCAGCACGAATTGATGGTGATGCTGGCCGTGCTTCGCCTCGGCCGAGAGGCTTACGGCGTGCCGATAGCGGCCGAGATCGAGCAGCGGACCGGGCGCGAAATGCTGCAAGGGAGCGTGTATGCGATCCTCGAGCGGCTCGAATCCAAAGGACTCGTCGCGTCGCGATTGGGGGAGGCGACCCCGCAGCGCGGTGGACGCGCCAAGCGCTATTTCGCACTCACGGCCGACGGGGTCCGGCAAGTGCGAGAGACACAGCGCGCGCTCGAGGCGCTCTGGCAGGGCCTTAGCAAGACTGCCGGCGCAAAGCCATGAATTCCCGGACCACACCTCGCGCCGCCACGTGGCTGCTCGAGCGCCTCGGCAGCCGCTCACGATACGAGCCGCTCATCGGCGACCTCGTTGAGCAATTCGCGGCAGGCCGCTCCCGGCTCTGGTATTGGCGCCAAGCGATAGGGGCACTTGCCCGCCATGTTCTTGGACCGCTTCGGACGCATGCGCCCTCTTTCATCGCGGCCATACTTATCGGCTGCCTGTTGACGTCGCTCTGGCAGCTCGGCTGCACGCTGGCGTTTCAATCGGTCTACGTCAACCTCGCGGAGGTGAAGCAGCATCCCTGGACTCTCGAAGCGCTTCTGCGGCTCGCGGGCATGCAGGCGAACATGGCTTCGGAGTACGCGCTTTGCTTCACCTCCGGCTGGCTCGTCACACGCGTCCATCGAGCGCATCAACGTGCGGTGCTCGCGGCTTTCGCGGCTGCGCTGATCGCTGGGCATCTACCGACCATCGCGCGGCTCCTGTTCAATGGCGCCGCCGACTCGGGCTTTGTGGTTTCCATCGCTACACAAATCATCCTGACCGTCTTACGGGCCGCCTGCACGCTCGTGGGTGGGCTTTGGGTGATCCGGACGAAGCGCCTCGCCGAGATGGACCTTCGGACCCGCATCGTCGCAATCCTATGGATCGCGCAGATGCTCGTCACCGGCCTGCTCTTCGCCGCCTGTAGAGTGGGCGAACTGTCCTATAGGCGATCCGAATTTTATCTTTCGATGTATGCAGCGGGAGCCGCCTGCGGCCTTTACCTGGCTCTCCTCTTGTGGCGACAGAACTCGACATCACGCGCGGCAGATCACCTTGCCGGGCTCGGAATGACCGGAGGCCGAACATGATCCGCCATCGCGTGGCGCTGTATTGGTGCGCTGCCGCGCTCTGCGTCCTGATGACTGCGGCGGCGCTCGGCGGCGACGCCCCGAATTCGCCCCATTACGCTTATGCAACGAACGGCATCAAGGATCACATCGTGGACCGGCTCGGCGAACAGTGGAAGCTCCTCGTCGATGAATCCAATCTCGGAGGCAAGGAGCTGGAGATGGCCGAAGTGACCCTGCCGCCCGGCACCACCGTGGGGAGCCATACGCACCGATCGCTGGAGATCATCTACGTCCTGTCCGGCACGTACGACCACGAAGTGAACGGCAAGCGCTACCGACTGACACCGGGCATGGTGGGGATCGTCAGACCTGGGGACCACGTGCGCCATCTCGTGCCGAAGTCGGGACCTGCGAAGCTGCTCATCATCTGGGCGCCGGCCGGCGAGGTCAGACGCTTTCTAGCCCGTGCGAAGGGCACTGCCGTCTCCCCACTGAGCCCGACCGAGGCAACGTCGCCATAACCGCAAAAAACGTTGCGTGACAGGCGTCGCGTCGTGGTCGACGGTCGCGTCGCAGTGGAGGAGAGAGTCGTGGTTCGTCGTCGTTCAGTTCTGGCAGCCCTGACGGGCCTCGGTGCGAGTGCAACACTCACCGCATTCTCGCAGCGTACCCGAGCGCAGCAGGGTGGCTCGAGCGCGGCGCGTGAGACCATCGCGGTGCTCGGCACCGGACACTTCGGCGGCACGATCGGAAAACGGCTCAGCGCGATTGGGTACCCCGTCGTCTACGGCTCTCGTACTCCGGACGCTCCGCGAGTCCGAACGCTGGTCCGAGACAGCGGACCACGTGCCTCAGCCGCATCGCAGACGGATGCCGCATCACGCGGCTCGATCGTCGTGTTTGCGGTCCCTTGGGAGCCGGTCAAGGGGCTGCTGTCAGGGCTGGGCGATCTGACGGGTAAGCTCCTCATCGATCCGATGATCGCCAAGCCGAAGATCATCGACGGCTATCCCTTTCCGCCTGCCGTCCCGACATCGACAGCCGAGCAACTGCAGTCGTGGGCACCCGATGCGCACGTCGTGAAGGCGTTCATCACCATCTCTTACCGCACGCTTGCGAATCCTGCACGAGCCGGTGGCCCGATCAGTATCCCTTTTGCGGGGACAGATCGAAGTGCAAAGGAGCGGGTCGCGCAGCTGATCTCCGAGCTCGGACTCGAACCCATGGACACGGGACCACTGGTCGCCGCGAGATATATCGAGAACGTGCTGTGGTTCGAGGTCGCCTGTAACCGGAACAACAGAAAGCTGTTCGAGCTCTACATGAGGCATGTCTCGCTATAGATGCCGCCCCCTTCGGATCCATGTCGGATTCACCCGTTGACGTTCTCACCGCATCGCCACGAGGTCGCTCATCGAAGTCGTGTTTGCCGCACCGTGATTGCATCACACATCCGTCGACCCGGTCAGCCGGCAGGCTCGATCACTGCAATCCGCGAGATCTCCTGAATGCGGTCGAACAGGATTCGGCTACCGTCGCGTGATAGGTCGAAGTCGCGGATGA
>JASHYG010000347.1 GCA_030043215.1 Gammaproteobacteria bacterium | reverse complement strand
CCGAGGCGCGGTTCGAGCTGGTTCTCGGCGCCCCACGCGCCGTGAGCTACGGCGCCTTCCTGGTCAACGCGTTTGGATTCGGAGGTCAGAATGCGTCGGTCGTGCTATCGCGGTAGGCTGCTCTCGACGTTGTCCCGAACGTTGCGAGCGAGAGTGCCTTGAGGTCGATATGCGTCTGCTCGTCGAGCCAACCCGCCAGCCGTTAGCCCACGAGCTCACGATCCCGAATTCCAAGTACCATGCGCACCGCGCGCTGATCCTCGCCTCGCTCGCGCCCGGCCGCAGCGAGATCGTCGGACTCACGCACGCCAAGCACGTCTCGTACACGCTGAGCGTGCTGCGGGGGCTCGGCACGTCCATCCGCGTCGAGGGCGACACCTTCTTCGTGGAGGGTGGCCCATATCGTCCGCGCCGGCCCACGCTGTCCGTGGGCAGCTCCGGATCCACGTTGTATTTCATGATCGGGCTCTGCGCGCTCGCTGACCGGCCGGTCACGCTAGTCGGCCAGCGGTATTTCAAGCGGCGTCCGGTCGGCCCGCTGCTCGACGCCCTGCAGCAGCTCGGCATCGACGTCACCTCAAACAACGGGTGCCCGCCCATCCACATCGAGAACGGTCGTGCGAAGGGCGGGCACATCCGGATCCCAGGCACGCTCTCGCAGTGGCTCTCGGGCCTGCTCATGATCGCGGCTTTCGCCGAGCGCCAAACGACGATCGACGTCGAGGGCCCTCTCAACGAGCGTCCGTACGTGGATCTCACCCTGTCGATGATGGAGCAGTTCGGGCTCCACGTCGAAGCGTCTGCGGACCGCCGGAAGTTCATCGTGCCCCCGAATCAGGAGGCACGCCCTGCCGTCGTCAAGCTGCCCCCCGACATCGGCTCGGCGGCGTTCGGGCTCGCCATCACGGCGCTGCACCCCTCGGACATCCTGCTGCGCCACCTGAGACTGAACGGTGCGCTCAGCGATCATCCCGAGCGAGCGTTCCTCGATGTGATCCGGGAGATGGGGCTCGGCATGGAGGAGGACGAGCGCGCGGACGGAGTGCGGGTGCGTCACAACGGCTTTCGCCCGCGTGCCGTGCGCGTCGACTGCCGGGAGACCCCGGATATCCTGCCGATCCTCGCGACCCTCGCGACCTTCGCCGATGGCGAGACCGTCATCGAGAACATCGATCACATCCGGCTCAAGGAGTCCGACCGAGTATCGGCCATGCTGCAATTGAATCGCATGGGCGGTAACCTGCAGATCGACGGGTCCCGGCTCGTGATCCGCGGTGTCGAGCGCCTGAACGGGCGGGACCTCTCCTCGTTCAACGATCACCGGGTGCTCATGTCCCTCGCCATCGCCGGAACGCGTGCGACCGGCTACACGCTCATCTCCTATCCCAACGCCTACCGGATCTCCTACCCTGAGTTCTTGAATGCGATGCACGGCATCGGGGTGAAGATGGAATGCGTGACGTGATCCCCGGCCCGACCGAGCGCGTGGCGGAGATGGCCGAGCGCCACCCGCACGATCCCGCCGTCATCGACGTGCGCGATTCGGGAACCTCCGTATGGACGTGGAGCGAGCTCGAGCGGCAGTCCGAGCGCATGGCCGCCCTGCTCGCGCAGCTCGGCGTCGGCCACGGTGAGGTGGTCGCCTATCAGCTCCCCAACCGTGCGGAGTTCGTCGCGATCACGCTCGGCGCGCTGCGCCTCGGTGCCATCTGCTGTCCGCTGATGCCCATCTTTCGCGAGCGGGAGCTGGAGGATCTCCTCCGGCGGGCGCGGGCCCCGGTCGTGTTCGCCGTCGATGAGTACCATGGACGGCGTCCGGCGCAGGAGATTGCCTCCCTGGAGTCGCGGTTACCGCTGCTGAGGCATGCCGTAACCGTCGCGAGCGGCAGCGGCGAGCCCGCCGTCCCGCGTTCGGGGCGCGTGGCCTGGACCTCGCTGCATCGCGCCTCGGAGGCGATTGCGGCCTGCGGGCGTGCCGCCGCGACGAGCGCGCACGCCCCCGGGACGAGAGCGCCCGGGACGGGCGCGCCCGACGCGAACGGGCTCGCGCAGCTCCTGTTCACCTCGGGAACCTCCGGCGAGCCGAAGGGCGTACTGCATCGCCGGGACACGCTCACGAGAGCCGTCGCGATGGAGATCGAGCACCTCGGGCTCGGCGCGCGCGACCGCATCTACGTTCCCTCTCCGCTCGCGCATCAGACCGGATTCCTGTACGGCATGTGGCTCGCGTTGACGCTCGGCGTCCCCCAGATCGTGCAGGAGACCTGGAATCCGCTCGCAGGGCTCGAGGCCTTGTCCCGCGCCGGCGGCACCTTCGTGCAGGCGGCCACTCCTTTCCTCGCGGACCTGGTCCAGGCCGTGGAGGACGGCGCCGATCCGCCGCAGTCGCTCCGCATCTTCGTCGCAACGGGCGCGGCCGTGCCCCGCACGCTCGCCCGGCGCGCGACCGAGACGCTGCGAGCGGCCGTTTGCGGCGCCTTCGGCACGACCGAGGGCTGCCTCGCGACGCTCGCCTCGCCGAGCGACCCTCCCGAGAAGGCCTGGGGCACCGATGGGCGCCCAATTAGATCGATCCGCTTACGCATCCGCGACGACGCCGGAGAGGTGCTCGGTCCCGGGCGAGAGGGCCACTTCGAAACAAGCTCGCCCACGATGCTCGAAGGCTATCTCGATCGCCCGGACTGGACGGCCGCGGCGTACGCGCCGGACGGGTGGTACCGCACCGGCGACCTCGCGCTCATCGACGAGGCGGGCTTCCTGCACGTGACGGGACGAGTGAAGGACGTGATCAACCGCGGCGGGGAGAAGATCCCGGTCGCCGAGATCGAGCAGCTGCTGCACCAGCATTCCGGGGTGAAGGAGGTCGCGATCGTCGCGATGCCCGATCCGCGGCTCGGCGAGCGAGCTTGCGCGTTCGTCGTACCGCGCGCAGGCGCGTCGCTCGACTTCCCGTCCCTGCAGCGGTTTCTCGACGAGCGGCGCGTCGCGAAGCCGTACTGGCCCGAGCGCCTGGAGGTGCTCGAGTCCCTGCCGAGGACGCCCTCTGGAAAGATTCAAAAATTCCGCCTGCGCGAGCGCGCGAGGACGCTCGTATCGACGCCGGGCGCGGAGCGACCATGACCGACGACCAATACGCCGCCCTCAAGGGGGAGATCGAGCAGTACATCCGCGGGCCCGCCGAGAGGTGGGCCGAGCGCATCGAGCGCGAGCATGCCGTCGCGCCAGGGCTGTGGGACGAGCTGCGCGCGCGCGGATACCTGAGCCTCACGGCGCCGGCCGAGCTCGGCGGCCGCGGCCTCTCGTTCACCCGCTACCTCGGAATCATGGAGATCGTCGCGATGTCGCACGCGGCGATCCGGATGATCGTGCACGTCGTGAACGGCACGTGGCGCGCGCTCGACCGGTACGCGACCGCCGAGCAGCGCCGCCGGTTCGTGATTCCCTCCGTCACCGGGGAGCTCAAGATCGCCTTCGCGCTCACGGAGCCGGGCGCCGGTACCGGCGCCGATCTGCGCTCGAGTGTCGTGCGCGAAGGCGACACGTACCTGCTCAGCGGCGAGAAGCACATGATCACCTTCGGCTCGATCTGCGACTACTGGCTGCTGTTCGCGCGAGTCGCGGGTACGGTCGG
>JASHYG010000346.1 GCA_030043215.1 Gammaproteobacteria bacterium | reverse complement strand
AGGTCGGCACCAAGCTCGACCTCGCCCGGGCCTACATGGACATGGGCGATCCCGAGGGCGCGCGCAACATCCTGGAGGAGGTCTTGACCGAGGGATCGGTCGCGCAGAAGCAAGAGGCCGAGCGGCTGATCGCCGCGCTTCCCGGCTGATGCCCCGGGTTGCGATCGGGCTGGAATACCACGGCGGAGGGTACGTTGGCTGGCAGGCCCAGGCCGGCCTGCCGACCATTCAGGGCGTCGTCGAGGCCGCACTGGGCCGCGTCGCCGCGCAGCCCGTGGAGGTCACCTGCGCCGGACGCACGGACGCGGGCGTGCATGCGGTGGGGCAGGTCGCGCACTTCGATGCCGACGCTCTCCGTACCCCGCGCGGCTGGACGCTCGGCGCCAACACGAACCTGCCTGCCGATGTGAGCGTGACCTGGGCGCAGGAGGTGCCCGCTGAGTTCCACGCGCGCCACCGCGCCGAGAGTCGCACCTACTGCTATCTCATCTGCAATCGCGGCGTCCGCTCGGCGCTCGCGGCGGACCGTGCCGCCGTGGTCCACCGGCGCCTCGACGAGGAGCGCATGAGCGAGGCAGCGCGCGAGCTACTCGGCGAGCACGACTTCAGCGCATTCCGGGCCGCGGAATGCCAGGCGCGCACGCCGGTGCGCCGGCTGCACGAGCTCACGGTCGAGCGGCAGGGCGACTGGATCGCGATCCAGGCGACCGCGAACGCCTTCCTGCACCACATGGTGCGCAACATCGCCGGTCTGCTGATCGCGGTGGGATGCGCCGAGGCCGCCCCTGCGTGGGCGCGCGAGGTCCTCGAGTCCCGAGATCGGACGCGGGGTGCGGCGACGGCGCCCCCCGGCGGCCTGTATCTCTGGAGCGTGCGCTATCCGCCCGCCTTCGCGTTGCCGGACCGGCCCGGCGCGTCCTGGGCTATGATTCCGGGTCTTCCGCACTTCACCTTCCTGGGGCGGCCGCATGTCATGGTTTGAGAAGATCATGCCCTCGCGCATCAAGACCGAGCGCCGCAAGCGCTCGGTGCCCGAGGGCCTCTGGAAGAAGTGCCCGTCCTGCGATGCCGTGCTCTACCAGGCGGAGCTCAAGCGCAACCTCTATGTCTGCCCGAAATGCAGCAACCACATGCGCATCGGCGCCCGCGAGCGGCTCACCTACTTCCTCGATCCCGGGGAGCCGATCGAGATCGGCACGGACATCACCCCGGAGGATGCGCTCAAGTTCCGCGACAGCAAGCGCTACAAGGATCGGCTCGCCCAGGCGCAGAAGGTGACTGGGGAGAAGGATGCGCTCGTCGCGCTCGCGGGCAAGCTCCACGGGCTGCCCGTCGTCGCCTGCGGCTTCGAGTTCCAGTTTCTCGCCGGAACGATGGGATCGGTCGTCGGCGAGCGCTTCAAGCGGGCGGTGGATCATTGCATCGAGCACGGCTCGCCGCTCATCTGCTTCTCCGCGAGCGGCGGCGCCCGGATGCAGGAGGGGCTGTTCTCTCTCCAGCAGATGGCCAAGACCAGCGCGGCGCTCGCGCGGCTTGCCCGGGCACGCGTGCCGTACGTCTCGGTGCTCACGGACCCCACGACCGGCGGCGTCTCGGCGAGCCTCTCCATGCTCGGCGATCTGAATCTCGCCGAGCCGCGCGCACTGATCGGCTTCACCGGGCCGCGCGTCATCCAGCAAACCATGCGAGAGACCTTGCCCGAAGGCTTCCAGCGCAGCGAGTTCCAGCTCGAGCACGGCGCTCTCGACATGATCGTGGACCGGCGCGACATGCGCGACCGGATCGCGGCACTGTTGCGTCTGCTGCTGAGCCTTCCGCCCATCGCCGCATGAATCTGGCGGAATGGCTCGAGCTGCAGGAGTCGGTCCACGCCCGCAGCATCGATTTGGGGCTCGAGCGTGTGGCGGCCGTCGCCCGCGTGCTCGGACTCGCGAGCCCCTCCCACCGCATCGTCACCGTCGCAGGAACGAACGGCAAGGGATCCACGGTCACGTATCTGGAGGGGCTCTTCGGCGCCGCGGGCTACCGCACCGGGAGCTTCACCTCGCCGCATCTTCTCCGCTACAACGAGCGGGTGCGGGTCGCCGGGGCGCAGGCGACGGACGCTGAGCTCATCGGCGCGTTCGAGCGCATCGAGCGGTCGCGAGGCGGCACGACGCTCACCTTCTTCGAGTACAACACTCTCGCGGCGCTCCTGCTCTTCGCCGACGCCCACGTCGACGTTGCGGTGCTCGAGGTCGGGCTCGGAGGCCGCCTCGATGCGACCAATGTGATCGATGCCGACGTGGGCGTGCTGTGCTCGATCGGATTCGACCACCGCGACTGGCTCGGCGACACGCTCGATGCGATCGGGGCCGAGAAGGCGGGCATCCTGCGCACGGGCCGGCCGGCCGTGCTCGGCACGGCGCAGATGCCGGACAGTGTCTTCGCGGCCATCGAGCGGCTGGGCGCGCGTCCGGTAGTGGCTGCACGGGACTTTGACTGGAGCGTCGAGGCGGACCGCTGGACCTACCACGGGCTGCGCGCGACGTTCGAGGGCTTGCCGCCCCCGGCGCTTGCGGGCGCCATCCAGTTCCGCAACGCCGCAACCGCTCTCGCCGCGTACGAGGTGCTGCCCGGGTCGCGGCCGCTCGAGCGCGAATGGATCTGCGAGGCGCTGCGGAGCGCGCGGCTCCCCGGCCGGTTCCAGATCGTCCAACGGCCGGGGAAGCGGGGCGGGGAGGTCGAATGGATCCTCGATGTGTCGCACAACGAGCCTGCGGCGCAGGTGCTCTGCGAGAACCTGCGGGCGCGCCCCGTTGCGGGAAAGACTCTCGCGGTCGCGAGCATTCTCCGTGACAAGGATGTCGAGGCCGTGGGCCGCGCCGTCGCCGGTGTCATCGACGAGTGGATCGTGTGCGGGGTGCCCGGCGCGAGAGGCTCGACAGCCGCGGAGCTCGCGGCGCGCCTCGCCGCCGCCGTGCAGGCGCCTCGGCTTGCGGGCTCCGTGACCGAAGGCTGCGAGCTCGCGCGTGATCGCGCGCAGCCCGGCGATCGAGTGGTGGTGTTCGGCTCGTTCGCGGCGGTGAGCGCTGCGCTCGAATGGCTGGGCTATACTCGATGACCTGACTTGTCACGCGCGAGTCCGCTTGAAATCCTCATTCAACGCCCCCAGGTGGAGATCCGAGCAAAAGAGCGATTGACCGGCGCGGTGATTCTGGTCGCGCTGGTCGTGCTGCTGGTTCCGGAGCTGCTCTCGGGGCCCCGGCACGCCGCTCCACGCTCCGCGCCGGCGGCCGGCGAGCCGCCCCTGGTCTCTTACACCGTCCGGCTCGATGACGGCTCGGGCAGTCCGTTGGGGCAACCGGGCGCAGCGGCAAAGCTCGCCGCCGCGCAGCCCAAGGCGGCCCCGCCGCCCGACACGAGCGCGCAGCAGGTGGCCGTGACGGCCCCCCTGCCCGCGACGGCCCCGCCGCAGGCGGCGGCTCCTCGGCACGAAGCGGCCCCTGCGCACGTTGCGGCCGGGAAGCCCGAGAAGCCGGCGCACCCGGCTACG
>JASHYG010000345.1 GCA_030043215.1 Gammaproteobacteria bacterium | reverse complement strand
CCTGGCCGACCAGCCCGAGTCGGTGCGGCGGATCATCGAGGATGACCTGCTCACCGAGTCCGGGTACCGGGAGAACCTGGCCGAGGAGAGCCTGCTCAAGCGCTTCCAGGCCGCAGGGGCAGCTCCCGATGCGCTCGCGAAGCTGGTGAACCGCAGGCTCCTGCGGATCGAGGAGCGGCTCGATGTCCGCCGAGTCGAGCTCACCCATGATGTGCTCACCGGAGTGGTCAAGGCGAGCCGCGATGCGCGTCACGAGCGGGAAGCCCGAGAGGCCACCGAGCGGACGCTCGCCGAGCAGCGGGAGCGGGAGAATGCGGCACGCCGAGCGCTGCGTCGTGCTCGGGCCATCGCCGCCGGCTGTGCATTGCTTGCAGTGGTTGCCATCGGCGCGACCGTAGCGGCGTACTTCAGCATGCAGCGGGCGCGGCGGGCGGAGGAGGTCGCCCGTCAGACCCGGGCGGTCTCCGAGCAAGCGCGCCAAGAGGCCGAGGGGCTGCTCGGCTTCCTCACCGACAGCTTCGTCAGTGAGCTCGAAATCTTCGGGCGCTATCAAACGATCGCGGAGCTCTCGCAGCGCGAGATCGACTACTTTCAACGTCTCCCCTCGCAGCTGAAGGACCCGGAGACAGTCCGCAGCGGCGCCCTCGCGCTCGTCAATCATGCCGAGGCACTCCAGTATCTCGGGGACCCCCGCACGGGTGCCCAGGATGCGGCTGAGGCGGTCGCGCTGCTCGAATCGCTGCGGCGCACCGACCAGTCCGAGGCAACCTCGGTGGCGCTCGGGCGCGCTTACGCAAAACTGGGCTGGACGATCGCGGGTGCCGCGAACACGGACGAGGCGCAAATCGATCTCCAGCGAGCCGTGGGGCTGCTGCGCCCGGCCGCTGAGCGAGCGGGAGCGCCGGCTGAGGCTCGCGGCGCCTACCTCGAGGCTCTGGCCAAGCTCGGATGGGCGGACAACTTTAGCGGCAGGAGCGATGAGGCAGTGGGCGTCGAGCGCGAAGCGCTGAGCGTCGGAGCACAGCTCGGAGCTCCCCGCCACGCCGACGTGATCGTGGATGCCAACTATGCCACTGCGGGAGCGGAGCTCGCTCATGCGCTACTCGTGATCGGTCGCACCGAGGATGCGCGGCGGGCAGGGGAAGATGCGCTGGCCGTAGCCGACCAGGTGGTCGCACTGCGCCCACAGTATGGCTGGGCACTGATTGGCAAGGATTGGGCTGAGGCTCGCCTCGTCAGGATCATGCTCGGCGAGCTCGACCCCGCCGAAGCGCTGCGCTTCGCAGTGCAGGAAACGCAGACGACGCTCGCGATGGTCGCGATCGAGCCCAACGACACGCTTTACGTCAACCAGCTCGGCCTCTCCTATGTAGATAGCAGCAGCTCGATGTGGGCCAAGGGCCAATTGCGCGAGGCAGTCGGTTACATGCGAAAGGCAGTGCAATCCTTTGGCCAGGCCGGCGCCAGCGGGGTGCCCATCTTTAATTTGCTGGCAGCGCTGGCGGACACCTCGCGCATGCAGGCGGCGCTCGGAGACCCTGCTGGCACCGCTGCGACGTTCAGCGTGGCCGAGCCCTTCTTGAGCCCGAGCGCGCTGCGCAAGCTCGGGCCGATGCGCAACGCCGCGGAGGCGGTCATGCCCGAGCTGCGAGCCTATTCGGCGGCGGCAGAGGCCTATAGGAATGGCGATTTTGGCGGTGCTCGGCAGATTGTGCGCAGCGCCATTGCCCGATTGCCGAATTCTACTGCGCCGAACGGAGCTCTCTTCGAGCTGGACCTTCTCCCCGATATCGAGGGACGGGCCGAGTACGCGCTCGGGGACTTCCCGGCCACCGAGCAGGCCGAGCACAATGCGCTGAAGTGGGCCACGAATAATGTCGAAAATATGGAATCAGTGCCGCAACAGCGCTCGGTGGCCCAGTACGACGTCTGGCTCTCGATGGCGCTCGCGCGCGAGGGCAAGCGGGTAGAGGCGGCACGGACGATCGATCCCGTCGTCACGACGTACCGCGGACTCATGAAGAGGAACCATGGCGACCAGTGGCTGCCGCTCGAGCTCGCCGAGGCGCTGTATGCGCAATCGCTCACCGATGACCGGCATCGCGCACAGCTGCTGCACGAGGCCGCGAACTACGTTAATCACTTGACCCCATCGATCGCAAGGCTCCACGACACGCGGGAGTGGCGCACGCGCATCGAGACGGCGGAGCGCGGGGGATGAGGTCCGCCGAGGCGCGGCTCCTCCTCGGGTGAACCGCGCCGAGGTGGCGGCCCATGGGTGGGCCTGCGTGGCCACGCGTACAAATACGGCCGCGCGGACGGCTGCGTCCACGAATGGACAGGAATATGGCTTTACGGAAATGTGGGTCCCATGAAGACCACTCTCGAGTTGCCGGATGCCCTCATGCGCCGCATCAAGCTACGGGCGGCGAATCGCAATCAGAAACTCAAGGAAACCGTGGCGCAGCTCCTTGAGCAGGGGCTCGCGAGGTCCTCGGGCGCTGGCCGGCCGCGTCGCCCACCCAGGCCGGTACGGCTCCGGGGGCGCGGCCCCCTCGGTATCCGCGACATCGAGGCCGCAATCGGCGCTGGGCGCGAATAGGCGTGCTTCTCTAAGTACCGTGATGGCTTCGATGCGGCTCAGCTTCCCGCGGCCGTGAGCGCGTGGGCCTCGTTAAGTATATGATATATCTATCGATTATCTCAAAGAACCGAAGCGCTTGCCGATAAGTGCTACATGTTGCACAATCTCATGATGAGGACAGCCGGCATACGAGAGGCGCGACAGAATCTGTCGGCATTGATCGCCGACGTGCAGAAGGGCCACGAGGTGACGATCACCGATCGCGGCAAACCGGTCGCGCGGCTGGTGCGGCCGCGGCCCGTCGAGACGGAGCCGTTCCGGGGACGCTCGGCGTTTCGACGTCGCATGCCGAGCCTCAGCAAGACGCTCTCGGCAGCCATTGTCGATGGCAGAGCCGATCGCAGCTGACGCTCCTCCGACGGAGAGCACTTCCCCTGCGGATGATGCTCTTTATCTCGACTCCAGTGCGCTCGCGAAGCTCTACGTACCCGAGCCCGAGAGCGAGCGTCTGGATGCATTCCTGAAGGGCCGCCGCGGCCTGATGATTTCCGAGCTCGCAATCACCGAGGTACTTTCCGCGGTCGCGCGCCGCAGGCGCGAGGGAGAACTGGAGCCGGAAGTCGCCTATGAAATTCGCGAAGCACTGCTCGCAGACGCCGCTTCCGGTTCATTTGACCGGCTCGACCTGAGCCCGGCAGTGCACCGGGAAGCGGAACGACTGCTGCTCGGCTCCGAATCCGTGGCGCTGCGCACTCTCGATGCGCTTCACATTGCGCTAGCGCTATCGGCTGCGGCAACGCACGTCGTGACATTTGATCGCCGCATGCGGGAGGCAGCATTGCAGGCGGGTTTGCGCGTCGCCGAGATATAGCTTTCGGCGCGGCTCAGCCTCACGCCTTCGCGAGCGCCTTGGCGACATCCTCCGCCAGATCGTCCGGGTCCTCGAGCCCGATCGACAGCCGCACCGTCCCCGGCGTGACGGCCGACAGACGCGCCTGCTCCGCCGTCAGGTCTCCGCCGCTCATCATCTGAGGAGCGACCACCAGCGACTCCGTCGAGCCGAGACTCGGCGTGAGGGCGAACAGCTCGAGCGCATCGACGAAGCGCGCCGCAGCCTCGGCGCCGCCGCGAAGATCGAACGCGACGATGGTGCCGAAATCCTGCATCTGGGCCCGCGCAAGAGCATGCTGGGGATGGGAGGCGAGCCCGGGATAGTGCACGCGCTCCACGGCCGCGTGGCCGGCGAGGAGCTCCGCGATGCGTTGGGACGTCGCGCACTGCGTGCGGTAGCGCACGAAGTAGGTCTTCAGGCCGCGCTGGATGAGGAACGCGGCATGCGGATCGAGTACGCCGCCCAGAACGCCAAAGTCCGCGCGGAGGCTGCGGATGATGTCGCCCGAGGCGATCACCGCGCCTCCCATCACATCGCCCGCGCCGGAAGCGTACTTCGTGAGGCTGTGAACGAACACGTCGATGTCGTACTCGCCGTGCTGATGCAGGCCGGCGAAGGTGTTGTCGAGCACGGTGAGCGCGCCGTGCGCGCGCGCCACGCGCGTGAGCGCCGCGATGTCGGCCACCTTGGTGACCGGGTTGGTCGGGCTCTCGAAGAGGACGATCCGGGTGCGCTGCGAGGCGAGCGCGCGCTCGACGCCTGAGAGGTCCTCGATCGACAGCATCGTCTGCGTGACGCCGAAGCGGCCGAGCAGCCGGCGGATGAGATAACGCGTCGGATTGTAGGTCTCGACGAAGCACACGATGTGATCGCCCTGCTGGGTGAGCGCGAGTAGCAGGTGCGCGATGGCGGCGACGCCAGAGCCGGTCGCGAGGCAGTCCTCCCGGCCCTGCAGCTCGGCGAGCGTCTGCTCGAGCTGGCGCGTCGTCGGGTTCGACGCACGAGTGTAGAAGAATCCGCGCCGCTCGCCGTGCAGGTACTCGAGCGTCTGCTCCAGGCTCTCGAACTCGAACTTCACCGTCTGATAGATCGGCGCGACGACCGGATGGTTCTCCGGCGCCAGATCCACTCGCGGCGGGTGGTTTACTCGCGTCTCTTTTTTCATGGCGATCGAGCTCGAGCTGGAGGTGGGGGCAGCTGGCGCTGCAGCGAGTCAGCCGCGGCGCGCGAGCCGTCCGGCGAACGCGCCGAGCCGCTCGGCTGCCCGGTCGAGCGTCTCGTCGCGCTTGGCGATGCAAAGTCTCACCACGGTGAGCGGCGGAGGATTCTCGTAGAACGGCGTGAGTGGAATGGTCGCGACGCCCGCCTCGGTCAGCAGCCGCTCCGCAAACGCGAGGTCCCCGGGCGGTGCGAGCTCGCCGAAGTCGAGCAGCTGGAAGTACGTGCCCCGGGCCGGCGGCAGCGCAAAGCCCGAGCCGGCGAGCGTCGCGCGCAACCGGTCGCGCTTCGCCTGGAAGAAGGCGGCGAGGCCGTCCCCGATGTCCGGCTTCTCGGCGAGGTAGGCGGCGATCGCGTGCTGCAGCGGATGCGCGATGCTGAACGTGTTGAACTGATGTACCTTGCGCAGCTCGGCGGTGAGCGGCGGTGGCGCGACGGCGTAGCCGACGCGCAGTCCCGTCGCGTGGAGCGTCTTGCCGAAGGAGAACACCGCGACGCTCCTCTCCGCGAGCTGCGGGTGCCGGAGCACCGAGGCATGCCGGCGCCCGTCGTAGACCACGTGCTCGTACACCTCGTCCGATAGCACCGCGATGTTGCGGCCGCGGATCGCGTCGGCAAGCCGATCGAGGTCGTCGTCGCTGATCGTCGTGCAGGCCGGATTGTGTGGACTGTTGATCAGCACCAGGCGGGTGCGCTCGCTCAAGGATCGCCGTACCCGGTCCCAGTCGTAGGAGAAGCTCGGCGGCGTGAGCGGCAGGCGGATGCAGCGGGCGCCCGCGAGCCGCACGGCAGGCTCGTAGGAATCGTAGGCGGGATCGAACGCGATGACCTCGTCGCCGCTGCCGGCGACCGCCTGGATGGTCGAGTAGATCGCCTCGGTTGCCCCGAGCGTGACGGTGATCTCCGACTCGGGGTCCACCTTGCGGCCGTAGCTGCGCAAGAGCTTCGCGGCGATCCGCTCCCTCAGGGGCATCGTCCCCTCCATGGGAGCGTACTGGTTGTAGCCGGCGCTCATCGCCACGGCGACGAGCTCGGTGATCCGCGGGTCGATGTCGTAGTCCGGAAAGCCCTGGCCGAGATTGAGCGCGCCGAGCTCGCGCGCGCGCCGCGACATGACCGTGAAGACCGTCGTGCCGACATTGGGGAGCTTGCTCACGTGCGCCGCCCTACCCGGCCGACGCGGCCGAGCCGGCTGACCCCGCCGGCCGGGCCGCCGCGAGCGCCGCGCCGATGACGCCCGCTTGTCCTGTGAAGCGCGCCGGCCGGATCTCGGCCTCGGCGCGGAGCAGCGGCGCGAACTCACCGAAGTGCTCGGTGACCGCGCCGCCGAGGATGAATAGATCCGGCCACAGGAGCGCCTCCATCCGGGCGAGATATTCGTTGACGCGCCCGCACCACGCGCCCCAGTCGAGATGGAGCGCCGTCCGCACGTGCGCCGACGCCCACTTCTCGGCGTCCATGCCGCGCATCTCCAGATGTCCGAGCTCGGTGTTCGGATAGAGCCGCCCCTCGATGAACAGCGCGGAGCCGATGCCCGTTCCCAGAGTGAGCATCACGATCGGGCCCGGCACTCCGCGCCCCGCGCCCCAGCGCACCTCCGCGATGCCAGCCGCGTCGGCGTCGTTGAGGAACACCACCGGGCGCTCGAGCGCCCGCGACGCGAGCGCCGCCCCGTCGGCGCCGATCCAGGCCGAGGCGACATTCGCGGCCGTGCGCACCTTGCCGTGCTTGACGACGCTCGGAAAACACAGTCCCACGGGGCCCGTCGAGACCGGAAGCCGGGCGACGAGCTCCGCGATGACCGGCATCAGAGCGTCCGGCGTCGACGGCACCGGGGTCGGCGCGGAGAGGAGCTCGCTCGTGAGCTCCCCGCTCGCCACGTCCACGAGTCCGGCCTTGACCGAGGACCCGCCGACATCCACGCCGAGGAGTATGTGGGCCATGGTCGGATCAGCTCACGACTGAGCCGCCGCCGCAAGCTGCACGTCGCGCGCGCGCCGCCGCTCGCGGTAGCGCAGCAGCAAGGCGGCCGTCCCGATCCCGGTGGAAACCGCGAGTACCATGAGCGTCGCGAGCGCGTTCACGTCCGGGCTCACCCCGAGACGTACCTTGGAGAAGATGACCATCGGAAGAGTGCTCGAGCCGGGGCCCGCGACGAACTGCGACACGACGAGGTCGTCCCACGACAGCGTGAAGGCGAGCAGCCACCCCGACACGATCGCCGGAGCGATGAGCGGCAAGGTTATTCGCCTGAATACCGCCGCAGGGGGTGCACCGAGGTC
>JASHYG010000344.1 GCA_030043215.1 Gammaproteobacteria bacterium | reverse complement strand
TCCGGCTCCGAGCGGATGGCGAGCTGCGCGTCGGGCTGCCCGAGCGTGATCGTTCCGGCTCTCAGCGTGTCTCCAGCCTCGATGACGATGCGGCTCTCCCAGTCCTTCAGTCCCGGGGACGTAAGCCGTATGACGTGAACGCCGGCGTCGAGTTGCAATGTCGCGGGCACCAGCGTCTGCTCGCCGCTGTCGACGGTGAGATGAGCGCCGGGGGGACTGGCCGAGATGACCAGAGTGCCCCACGAGGGCTGCAACCGCGCCCTCAAGGTCTGGAGCGCTCCCGCTCCGGCCACATCGAGCGTCGCGACGTAATCGAGATATCTGGGCGCCCGCAAGGCGATGGTGCGCCGGCCGGCCGCCACTTCCATCTCCCCCGGTGCCGAGCCGATCCGGACGCCATCGACGCTGACCGCGGCCGCGATGCCTCCCGTGTCGATCTGCAGCCGGCCCGGGAGCTTGTGGAGCACGAGTCGGACCGATGCGGCACTCGCGGAGCCCGAGCGTACGAGGATGCCGACCCGCGCCGGCGCATAGCCCTTGCGCTCCGCCTCGAGCACATGCTTCCCGGGCCGCAGGAAGATCTGGTCGCCGCTGCGCAGCGCGAGCCAGGTGTCGGACGCGCTCACGTACGCATCCGAGGGTTGCGCGACGACCGCGACCGGCTGGAATCGCGACACGTACGCCGCGATCACGAGCAGTGCGATGGCAGGTGCGGCCCACGTCCAGTGTCTGCGCACGACTGCCTGCCCCCGCTGCAAGGCCGAGGCCGCGCGACCCAGCAGCACGGCCGCCTGCGGCTCGGCGGGCTCGGGGACGATCTCCACGTCATCGTCATCGAGGCTGGGCGTCGCGAGCAGGCTTGCCGGCGAGACGGTCGCGTTGCCCACGACGTGACACACTTCGAGCTGCAGCTCGCCGCGGGAGAGCGCGGCCACGACGATCTGGGCGCGGCCCACGGAGAGCACATCGCCCTGGCGCAGCGCGCGCGCGCCGGCCAGGACTTGACCGTCAAAGGCGACGCTCGCGCCATCGAGAGGTTGTGCGGTCCACGACGTGTCGCCCCGCTCGATCCACAGTAGCGCTCCGGACGGAGAGCCGGGAACGACGACCTCGGCACCCTCGCCCCCGATCGCGAGCCGCCGTTCGAAGATGCGTGCACCCTGCGGCTCGGCGACGGCAATCCGCGCGCCGCTACCCGCTTCTCCGGGCCCCTCTCCCCCCGCAGCGTCGATCATCAAATCGGCTCTTCGCAAACGACGCTGATCGTCAGGGTTTCCTTCCCGGGCTCGATCGTCACGTCGCGGCGCACGTCTTTGAAGCCGGCCCGCGTGCCGATCACCGTGTACTTGCCGGGCTTCAAGTCGATCTCCCGCCGCACGAACGTTCCGAGCGACCCGATCTGCGGGATCTCCACGTCCGTCACGTTGTCGGACAGGAGTGAGATCCGCACCGTCTTGTCGGCTCTCGCCGGGCTGGCCTCCACCGGGCCAGGCCCCGCGGCGCCTGAGTCCGGGAGGCTTCCCGTCAGCAGGCCGGCCTTCGTGGCGACGCGAGCCCTGCCCTCCTGCGCAAACGCGAGCGAGGGATCGATCTCGAGCGCCGCGTCGTAGGCTTGCAGGGCCTCGCTCCAGCGCTGCTGGGCTTCGAGCGCCGTGCCGCGCGACTGCAGCTGCTCCAGCTCGCGATCCCGCATCGCCGTGTTGACCCGATCGAGTCCCTCCGCGGCCTCCCGGCCGCGGGAGTTGAGGCGATGCGCTTGCTCGAACGCCTCGCGGGCGGCTTGGAGGCGACCGTCTTGCAACGCATCGAGGCCGGCCCCGACTGCCTGCGCGTACTGCTCCGAATCCAGCGCGGCGCTCGCGCGCTGCAGCCCGGCCTGGGCCTTCGCGTTCTTCGGGTCGAGGGAGAGGGTGCGCCTGTAGTCCTGCACCGCGCGCCGGAAGTGGTGCCCGGCCTCCGCGTTCAGGCCGTCGACCAGAAGAGGCAGAACTCCATCGAGAGCTCGTGCGCGCCGCAAATCCTCGGCCACCCGTGAATTGGCCGGATCGATCCGCTGCGCGAGCTCGAGCGCTTGGCGTGCCGCCGCGCCGTTGCCGACCTCGAGCGCCTGCTCGCCCGCGGAGATCTGGGCGGCGAGCGCTCCCGGCGCGGTCTGCTCCACCGTGGCGAGCAAACGCTCGGCCTGCGCGAGCTTCTGCAAGGCCATCGCCGGACTGCCTGCCTCATCCGCGCCGATACCCTCCGCCTCGCGGGCCTTCGCATCGGCGTACGCCTGACCGCCCCAAACGCCGGCGCCGCGCGCATCGAGGGCGGCGAGCCGCGCTTCGTTGCGCGCGCGCTCGGTCTCAACTTCGTCCTCGGTGACAACAGCGGGCGCCGGAGACTCACTCTGCGCTGGAGAAGGCCGCTCGGCCGGCCGCCGCGAGACAGGCTCCAGGGCGCGCTGCGATGCCGCCGCGATGCGCTCGAGCGGCTCCACGATGTGCGGCAGCGCGAGCCGCCGCAGCGACGACGACCAGCGTGGCAGCCCGAGAAAGCTCACTGCCGCGGCCGCCGCGAGCCCGGCGATCAGCACCCAAGGCCAGCGCGGGCGGTGCTCGCGCGCCCGAGGCGCGGGACTCGGCATTCGCTCCACCTTGATGTCCGCCCAGAGCCCGCGCAGGTCCTGGTCGCGCGGCGGCTCGACCTGAACGGCCTTCATCGGCACGACGGGCTCGGAGACAGGTCCGGGTTCGAGTCCGGATTCGGGTTCGGGCTCGGGTCCGGGCGCCCGGGACGTGGGCGCGGCCGGTTCCAACTCGGTCGCCGCGAGCTCCACCGGCTCGTCGAACGCGAGCGTATCGTTGAGCGTCGCATCGAGCGCCTCGATGACCTCTGGCATCGAGGCGGGACGCTGGTCGGAGCGCTTGGAGAGCATCGCCATCACGAGCGCGATCAGCCGATCGGGCGCCTGATGAGACGGCCTGAGCGGCGGAACGGGCTCCTCGGTGGCGCGCTTCAGATCGAACCGGGGGTAGTAGGGTGGATAGCCGGACAGCAGCTCATACGCGAGCGCGCCCAGCCCATAGATGTCGTCGGTGATTGCCGGCGGCTCCCCGCGCAGCTGCTCTGGACTCGCGCTGAACGGCGAGAGGCCCGCGCGAGCAGCGAGGCCGTCCGGTACCGCGGCCGCGCCGAGGACCGACCCGGCGACGCCGAAATCCGCGAGCCGCACGTGGCCGCGCGCATCGAACAGCACGTTACCGGGCTTGAGGTCCCGGTGCACGATGCCGCGCTCGTGCGTGTAAGCAAGCGCCTCGGCAATCTCGAGCAGCGCCGGTCCGATCTCGAGATAGCTGACGGTGCGCAGCCGCCGCAGATCACCGCCGGGTGCGAGTTCCATGGGCAGAGCGAGCACCGCGCCGTCCCGCTCGGGGCGGTACACCCTCAGAATGAGGGGGTGATCGAGCCGGCTCGCGATGTCGAATTCGCGCTGGAGCGCCGCCCACGCGCCCGGCGTCCGCGCGGCCTCGGTGCCGAGGATCTTGAGCGCAATCTCGATGCCCTGATCGTGGTCGCGCGCCCGCCATACCTCGCCCTGACCGCCCGCGCCGAGCTTTCCGAGCAGGGTGAACCGGCCACAAAGACGTACGTTGTTCGCTGCGGCGAATGCCATGGCTACTGCTCGGCTGCGGCGTATTTCTTGTACTGGATGTATTCCTTCCAGAGCTTCTTCTGCAGCTGCGGGTCCCTCTCTGCCTCGGCCGCCCTGCGCAGTCGCCGGGCGACGATGTCGTCATCGCTGCCGTCAGGAATCAGCAGAGCGCTCGCTCCGTTCCCCGAGCCTCCGCCACTGTTCGTCCTGTTGTCCACGACGATGGGCACCACTGCGCCGCCAGAGGCGCGGACCGCCGCGAGCGGCGTGCTGCCTCCCCCGCCGGCGGACGGCACGGGACCCGGACCGGATGCGCCGGCCGCATGGCCTGTTGGCGAGGAGCCGCTCCCACCGCCCGGCCCCGGTCCCACTCCCGGTCCCGCCCCTGTGCCCGCGCCCGCTCCAGTGCCCGTGCCCGCACCCGTACCGGTGCCCGCACCCAAAGCGGCTGCCGCACTGCCGGCAGAACTCTGAGAAATCGACGTCGGTGTGGTCGAGCTCGCGCCTGAGCCAGAGTCTGTGCTCGAGCTGCTGCTCGAGCTGGAACCCGATTGCGTTACGGACGTCGTCGCCGGAGTCGCGCAACCGGTCAGTAGCGCGATCGTGCAGGCTCCCACGAGCTGCGGCGTCCGCATACTCCATCACCTCGAGATGCGCTCAGACCATTGGACTTAGCAGATGTCATGCCCGAGCGAAGATTCACGTGCCTCGGCAGTATGCCACCGGTGCGCCCAGGTGAAACGTAGACCTCGAGCCTGTCCGGCTTGTTCCGCTCGGACGCGCGGACACCTAAATGCCGAGCTCGAGCTGGCCCGTACGGGGCGGCCGGAACAATGTCGTCGCCAAGGACGGGCTTCGACCCCTGTCGATCCCGCTGCGAGCGCAAGCGAGCTGAAAGCGCGCGCGCAGTAGCTCGGCGAAAGGACCCGTTCCCCGCATGCGGGAGCCGAATCTCGGATCGTTGTCGCGGCCGCCTCGCATGCCGTTCACCAGGGACATGACGTGTTGCGCCCGCTGCGGGTAGTGCTCCGCCAGCCACTCGCGAAACAGCGCGCCGAGATCGTGAGGCAGCCGCAGCAGGACATAGCCGGCGCTGCGGACGCCGGCAGCCGCCGCGGCCTGGACGATGCTCTCGAGCTCGTGGTCGGTGATGGCGGGAATCACGGGCGCGACGAGAACGGTCACTGGAATCCCGGCGGCCGCGAGCTCGCGCACGACGGTAAGACGCGCCTGCGGTGCCGCGGCGCGCGGCTCGAGCTTGCGTTTGAGCTCTGCATCGAGCGTCGTGATGCTCACCGCGACGCTCGCGAGTCCTTCCCGAGCCATCTCCGTGAGGATGTCGAGGTCTCGCAGGATCAGGGTCCCCTTCGTGACGATCGTGACGGGATGGCGGCACTGCTGCAGCACTTCCAGCACCGATCGAGTCACCCGGAGGCGCTTCTCGATCGGCTGGTAGGGATCCGTATTCGCGCCGAGGACGATCGGCTTGCACACGTAAGCCGGCCGCGCGAGCTCCGTCGTCAGCAAGCGCGCGGCATCGGCCTTGTAGAAGAGTCGAGTCTCGAAATCGAGACCCGACGAGAGTCCGAGGTAGGCATGGCTCGGCCGCGCATAGCAATTGTGGCTGACCACGCCGTTGGCGATGAAGTCCTCGGATCCCGTGGTGAGGTCATAAAGCCGCATAGCCCGACCGAGCGGCTCGACCGCCGCGATCTCGAGCCGAGCCTCGCTCTTCACGGCCTGCCCCGAGATGTCGCGCTTGCGACTGATGGCCGGATCGATACAGTGGAATAGGCGCAAGTGCTCGCGCAACCCTCCGAGTACGCGAACCACATCGATGGGCTTCGTTTCAACACGAGGCAGGTGTTCCACGACGAACACAAAGCCGAGCGCTCGCAGCGACCGGCCGGTCCAATCGATAATCTCTGGGTCCGTATTGGAAATGCGGACGGTCCCGCCGCTGTAGCTACCTTCGGCGTCGAAAATCCCCGCCAGGAATCCGGCCTGCCACGCGCGAGAGGGCGAGATTGGCCACGCAATCAGCTCACGAACTCCCTCGACCTGCCGGCGTGCGGAGGTACGGATCGCTTGCATGGGCCTGCGCGTCGCCGAGCCGACGCTGAATACGAACTCGGCTGTCTCGATATTCCACAGTCGCAGCCAGTCCCGCGCGCGCAGTAGGGCTTCCCGATCGCAGAGCGCGAGCCGGAACTGCTGCTGGTTGTCATATCCTCCTCCGGGACGCACATAGGAATACGCTCCAAGCAGCCCATCGCCACGAATGAGACCGCATAGATAACCTCTTCGATAGTCGGCATCCTTTTCGGGTGTCGCGGCAAAGCCGCCGACGCCCATGAGTTTGTTACCCGTCGTGAGATGCGGCCGGCGTGCCGTTCCGCTTTCGGTCCCCGTCACGAACTTCCAGCCCCGCTCCGTGAGAAAGCGGTGGT